>NZ_JBFJMY010000197.1:0-7391 GCF_041633695.1 Hydrogenophaga sp. | reverse complement strand
GTGCCTACCGAACGCTGAAGCTTGCCTTTGCGCAGCAGCAAGCCACCCGCGAAGAGCAGCGCTTCTTTCGCCTGGAAATGGCGGAAGAAGCGCTCATGGCCCTGCCGCTGAGGGCCTGGTTGACCACTTGGTGGCAGCAGCGCCGCCGGGCGCAGGTGCAACAGGTGGAGATGTTGCCGCCGCGTTTTCTCTACCTGCTGTATGCGGGCCTGTCCCATTTCGGTTTCAGCATCGCACGGCCTATGTGGCTGTTTGTGCTCGCCTTGTTGCTGGCGGTGGTGGTCTACGGCGTGCAGGCCGATTTGCGCTTGTGCTCGCCGTTCGGAGCCGACGCCTGCCGCATGACCGGGCCGCTGCTGCAGTTCGGTTTTGCGCACGCCTTGCCCGGTTTTGAAAAGCTGGCCGATCCCGCCACACACACCCTGTTTCCGAACGGCCTGGGCGTGTGGACCGTACTCACCGTGTTGCTGCACAAGCTGGTGTCGGTGCTGGCCTTGTTCCTCGCGGGCCTGGGTCTGCGCAACCTGTTCAAGATGAAATAAAAAAACATGCAGACCCAACTCGCCCCCGAATACCAGAACACCGCCGACGGCCAGGCCGCCGAGGCGATTTTGCGCAAGTGTGTGCACTGCGGTTTTTGCACCGCCACCTGCCCGACCTACCAGTTGCTGGGCGACGAGCTGGACGGCCCGCGGGGCCGCATCTATCTGATGAAGCAGGTGCTCGAAGGCGCTGAGCCGACGCGCAAAACGCAACTGCACCTGGACCGCTGCCTCACCTGCCGCAACTGCGAATCCACCTGCCCCAGCGGCGTGGACTACGGGCACCTGGTGGACATTGGCCGCAAGCTGGTGGATGCCAAGGTGCCACGCCCGGCGGGTGAGCGCGCGTTGCGCTGGCTGCTGAAAGAGGGCCTGCCTTCGCCGCTGTTCGGCCCGGCCATGAAGCTCGGCCAGCTGGTGCGCCCGCTGATGCCTGCGGCGCTGAAAAACAAGGTGCCACCCAAGCAGGATGCCGGTGCCTGGCCCACGCGCACGCATGCGCGCCGGGTGTTGATGCTCGCGGGTTGTGTGCAGCCGTCCATGATGCCCAACATCAACAGCGCCACCGCGCGCGTGCTCGACGCCGCCGGCATACAGACCGTGGTGGCACCCAAGGCGGGCTGCTGCGGCGCGGTGAAGTTCCACCTGAACGACCAGGACGGCGGCAAGGCAGAGATGCGCGCCAACATCGACGCCTGGTGGCCGCACATCGAACAGGGTGTCGAGGCCATCGTCATGAACGCCTCGGGCTGCGGCGTGACGGTGAAAGAGTACGGCCACATCCTGCAAGACGACCCGGCCTACGCGGCCAAGGCCACACGCGTCAGCGCCCTCACCAAAGACCTGAGTGAACTCTTGCCCGATCTGGTGCCGGCGCTCAAGCCCCTGCTGGCGAAAGCGCCCGACGCCAACAAGGTGGTGGGCTTTCACCCGCCGTGCACGCTGCAACATGGCCAGCAACTCAAAGGCGGTGTGGAGCAACACCTGGGCGCGCTGGGCTTCACCGTGCTGGTGGCGAAGAACGAAGCCCACCTCTGCTGCGGCTCGGCGGGGACGTATTCGGTGCTCAACCCCGAGTTGTCGTACCAGCTGCGCGACCGCAAGCTCGGCCATCTGAACGAACTGCAGCCAACGGTGATCACCAGCGCCAACATCGGTTGCATCACGCACCTGCAAAGCGGCACCCAAACCCCCGTGCGCCATTGGGTGGAGTTGCTGGACGAAGCTCTAGCATGATCCCTGCCCTGGCTTCCCTGTTGCTCTGCCAGCTCGTGGGTGAAGCGCTGGTGCGCACGCTGGGCTTGCCGATTCCGGGGCCGGTGGTGGGCATGGCTTTGTTGATGCTGGCCTTGGTGTTGCGGCCGTCTCTCGTCACCGCCATCAAACCCACCTCGCAGACGCTGCTGCAGCATTTTTCCCTGCTGTTTGTGCCGGCCGGTGTGGGGGTGATGCTGCATTTGCAGCGCCTGGGCGACGAGGCGCTGGCCATTGGTGTGGCGCTGGTCATCAGCACTTGGGTGGGTCTGGCCAGCGCGGCGCTCACCATGGCCTGGCTGATGAAGCGCACCGCACCCAAAGACGGTGACGCACAGCCATGAACGAAGGCTTGCCGCTGTCCACCGTGGCCGTCGGGCGTTTGGCCGATGTGTGGGTTTATCTCTCCACCACGCCGCTGCTGGGTCTGACCACCACCTTGCTGGTCTACCACGCGGCTTTTCTGCTGTACCGGCGAAGCGGTTTTCATTCGTTGGCCAACCCGGTGGGTCTGTCCGTCATCACCCTGGGCACGCTGCTCTGGGCCACCGGCACGCCTTACGCCACCTATTTCGAAGGCGCGCAGTTTGTGCACTTTCTGCTCGGCCCCGCCACGGTGGCGCTGGCCGTGCCGTTGATGGAGCAGCTCGCGCGCATCCAGCGTCTGTGGTTGCCCATGCTCGGTGCCCTGGTGGTGGGCACGTTGGCCGCCACGGTCACGGCGGTGGCCGTGGGTTGGGCCTTGGGTGCGTCCAAGGTGACGCTGGCCTCGCTCGCGCCCAAATCGGTGACCGCGCCGGTGGCCATGGGCATTGCCGAGAAGATCGGCGGCTTGCCATCGCTCACCGCCGTGCTGGTGGTGTGCACCGGCATTCTGGGCGCCGCCAGCGCGCGCCCTTTGTTTGACGCCTTGCGCATCCAGGACCCCACGGTGCGCGGTTTCGCGCTGGGCACTGCGGCCCACGGCATCGGCACGGCGCGCGCCTTTCAGGTCAACGAAGAAGCCGGTGCTTTCGCCGGGCTCGCCATGGGGCTCTCGGCGCTGTTCAGCGCGGTGGCGCTGCCGCTGGTGGCGGGCTGGTTGTTGCGCTGGGTCTGAGGCAGCTCGGGCCGCTTCAGTCTTGCAGCGGGGGCGCCAGCGCGGTCCAGCGCTTGGTGGTGTCGCCGTTCTGGTTCACGCTCTCCAGGGTCACGTTGAAGCCCCAGAGCCGCGTCACGTGCTTGAGCACTTCTTCAACGCTGTCTTCCAGCGGTCGGTCGTTGTGTTGCGTGTGGCGCAGGGTGAGCGAGCGGTCGCCCCGCATGTGCACGTTCCAGACCTGGATGTTGGGCTCGCGCGAGCCCAGGTCGTACTGGTGCGACAGGGTTTCGCGCAGGCGCCGGTAGCCTTCGTCGTCGTGGATGGCGCTGACCACGTAGTCGGGCTCCTGCTCGTCGTCGGTGATGGCGAAGAGCCGGAAGTCACGCATCAGCTTGGGGCTGAGGTATTGGCCGATGAAGCTCTCGTCCTTGAAGTTGCGCATGGCGTGGTCCAGCGCGGGCAGCCAGGGTGTGCCGGCCAGATCGGGGAACCAGCGGCGGTCTTCTTCGGTCGGGTGTTCGCAAATGCGCTGGATGTCGGTGTACATGGCAAAGCCCAGCGCATAGGGGTTGATGCCGCTGTAGTTGCGGTCGCCGACCTTGGGCTGGTAGACCACGTTGGTGTGCGACTTGAGCCACTCGATCATCGCGCCATCGGCCAGAAAACCGTTGTCGTACATCTCGTTGAGCAGTTTGTGGTGCCAGAACGTGGCCCAGCCCTCGTTCATCACCTGGGTCTGGCGCTGTGGATAAAAGTACTGCGCGATCTTGCGCACGATGCGCACCACCTCGCGCTGCCAGGGCGCCAGCAGCGGCGCGTTTTTTTCAATGAAGTAGAGGAGGTTCTCTTCCGGGTCGGCCGGGAAGCGCTTGTCTTCGGCCGCCGACTCCACCGACTCCTTGACCTTGGGCAGGGTGCGCCACAGGTCGTTGACTTGGCGCTGCGCATGGGCCTCGCGCTCGCGCAGACGCGCCAACTCGTCGGCCAGGGAGCGCTTGCTCGGGCGGCGGTAGCGGTCCACCCCGTGGTTCTGCAGGGCGTGGCAGGAGTCGAGGAACAGCTCCACGGTTTCTATGCCGTAGCGCTCTTCGCATTCGCTGATGAAATTGCGGGCGTAGACCAGGTAATCGATGATGGAGGCCGCGTCGGTCCACATGCGAAACAGGTAATTGCCCTTGAAAAAACTGTTGTGGCCGTAGGCCGCGTGCGCGATCACCAGGGCTTGCATGGCCATGGTGTTTTCTTCCATCAGGTAGCTGATGCACGGGCTGGAGTTGATGACGATCTCGTAGGCCAGCCCCATGTGGCCGCGCTTGTAGTTTTTCTCGGTGGCGAGAAATTCCTTGCCAAAGCTCCAGTGGCGGTAGTTCACCGGCATGCCCACGCTGGCGTAGGCGTCCATCATCTGCTCGGCGGTGATGATCTCCAACTGGTTCGGGTAGATGTCGAGCCCGAAGCGCTGGGCGGTCTGGGCGATCACCGCGTGGTAGCGCTCGATGAGTTCGATCGACCAGTCGCTGGGGTTGGGCAAGGGCGACGCCGGGCGCTCCAGCGGTGGCAGGGGGGCGGCCAATGGCGCCACCAAGGGCGTCACAAAAGGCCCCGTGCGCGCCGCCGCTGCAGCGCTGCCGGTGGCGTGTGCGGCGGGCTGGTCGGTGGGCCGTTCGGTGTTCATGCCGGCACCCCTTCTTTCTTGAACAGGTCGCGAAAAACGGGGTAAATGTCGGCGGCCTCGCTGACCCTGCGCATGGAAAAATGCCGGTGTTGCGCCGCCACCTGGCTGTACGACTCCCACAGGCTCTTGTCTTCGTCCACCACCTGGATGTAGGCGTAGTAACGGCACACCGGCAGCAGGCGCTCGGTCAGCACATCGTTGCAGCGCGTGGAGTCGCTGTCCCAGTTGTCGCCGTCGCTGGCTTGCGCGCCGTAGATGTTCCATTCTGTGGGGTTGTAGCGCGCGCGGATGATCTGGTCCATCAGTTCCAGCGCGCTCGACACCACGGTGCCACCGGTTTCCCGGGCATGGAAAAAGTCTTCTTCGCTCACCTCCTGCGCCTGGGTGTGGTGGCGTATGAACACCAGATCGATCTTCTCGTAGTGCTGGGTCAGGAACAGGTAGAGCAGGATGAAGAAGCGCTTGGAGAGGTCTTTGCGCTGTTCGTCCATGGAGCCCGACACGTCCATCAGGCAGAACATGACGGCGCGCGAACTGGGCACGGGCACCCGCACACGGCTGCGGAACTTGAGATCCATCGGGTCCAGGAAGGGCAGGCGCTCCAGGCGTGCGTGCAGCTCGGCGATGCGCGCTTCACAGTCCTTGATTTCTTGTTGGGCCACCGGGTCGTCGGCGTGGTGGCGCCGCAGTTCGGTCAGGCGGTCTTCCAGTTCCTGCAACTCGCGCCGCGCGTCGCCGCCCAAGGCCAGGCGCCGGCCATAGGCGCCGCGCATGGAGCGCACGATGTCGAGGTTGTTGGGCGTGCCGTCGGTGGTGTAGCCGGCGCGGTGGCTCTTGTATTCGGGCACCTCGGCCAACTGGGTGCGGGCCATGTGGGGCAGGGCCAGGTCTTCAAAAAAGACCTGCATGAATTCTTCTTTGGACAAGGCAAATACGAAGTCGTCCTCGCCCTCACCCGAATCACTGGCCTGTCCCTGTCCGGCGCCACGCCCTTGTCCCCCCGGCGGGCGTTTGATGTGGTCGCCGGTGATGTGATCGCGGTTGCCGGTGTGCACCACGTCGCGCACACCGCCCTGGCCGTGGCGGAAGGTGGGCTCGGACAGGTCCTTCTTTGGGATGCGGATTTCTTCGCCGCGTTGCAGGTCGCGGATGCCCCGGCCATCGACCGCGCGCTCCACCGCTTCGCGGATCTTCTCTTTGTAGCGCCGCAAAAAACGTTCGCGGTTGCCAATGGACTTGTTCTTGCCCGCCAACCTTCGATCAATGATCTGTTGAAGCATGGCCACACTCCCGGTGGGCTGGAGCCGAAACCCGCGCCGAAGCGCAGGCTCGGAACCAGCGTGTCAACTGGACTTCCTGACGCGCAGGTACCACTCGCACAACAAGCGCACCTGTTTGGAGGTATAGCCCTTGGCCACCATGCGGTCGACAAAATCCTCGTGTTTTTTGGCCTCGTCGGCGCTGCCCTTGGCGTTGAAGCTGATCACCGGCAGCAGTTCTTCGGTGTTGGAGAACATCTTCTTCTCGATCACCGAGCGCAGCTTTTCGTAGCTGGTCCACAGCGGGTTGTTGCCGGCGTTGTTGGCGCGCGCGCGCAGCACGAAGTTGACGATCTCGTTGCGGAAATCCTTGGGGTTGGCAATGCCGGCGGGTTTCTCGATTTTCTCCAGCTCGCCGTTGAGGGACGAGCGGTCGAACACCTCGCCGGTGTCGGTGTCGCGGTACTCCTGGTCTTGAATCCAGTAGTCGGCGTAGGTCACGTAACGGTCAAAAATGTTTTGCCCGTATTCGCTGTAGCTCTCCAGGTAAGCGGTCTGGATTTCTTTGCCAATGAACTCGGCGTAGCGTGGCGAGAGGTGCTCTTTGATGAAGCCGATGTACTTCTGCTCCAGTTCCCCGGGGAACTGCTCGCGTTCGATTTGCTGCTCCAGCACATACATCAGGTGCACCGGATTGGCCGCGACCTCGGCGGGATCGAAGTTGAACACCTTGGACAGGATCTTGTAAGCGAAACGCGTGGAGACGCCGCTCATGCCTTCGTCCACGCCCGCGTAGTCGCGGTACTCCTGGTAGCTCTTGGCGCGCGGGTCGGTGTCTTTCAGGTTGACGCCGTCGTACACCTGCATCTTGCTGAACAGCGTGGAATTTTCCGGCTCTTTCAGGCGGGTGAGGATGGCGAACTGGCTCATCATCTTGAGCGTTCCGGGCGCGCAGGTGGCATGGGCCAGCGACGAATCGCGCAGCAGCTTCTCGTAGATCTTGATCTCGTCGCTCACGCGCAGGCAATACGGCACCTTGACGATGTAGATGCGGTCGAGAAAGGCCTCGTTGTTCTTGTTGTTGCGGAAGGTCTTCCATTCGCTCTCGTTGCTGTGGGCCAGCACCACGCCGTCAAACGGAATCGCACCAAAACCTTCCGTGCCTTTGAAGTTGGCTTCTTGCGTGGCCGTGAGCAGTGGGTGCAATACCTTGATGGGCGCCTTGAACATCTCGACGAATTCCAGCAGGCCTTGGTTGGCCAGGCACAGGCCGCCCGAATAGCTGTAGGCGTCGGGGTCGTCCTGGGCAAAGGTTTCGAGCTTGCGGATATCGACCTTGCCGACCAGGCTGGAAATGTCCTGGTTGTTTTCATCGCCGGGCTCGGTCTTGGCGATGGCGATCTGTTTGAGGATGTTGGGGTAGCGCTTGACGACGCGGAAACGCCGGATGTCGCCGCCGTATTCGTCCAGGCGCTTCACGGCCCAGGGGCTCATGACCCGGTTCAGGTTGCGGCTGGGAATGCCGTACTCGCTTTGCATCAGCGGGCCGTCCTCCACCGGATCGAACAGACCCAGCGGCG
>NZ_JBFJMY010000196.1:0-7436 GCF_041633695.1 Hydrogenophaga sp. | reverse complement strand
GCCTATCCAGAACGAAGAACGCGCAGCGTTGGGCTGCGCGTTCGAGGGATGGTCAGTCTGGTTCTAGTGCATCTTCAGCTTGGCTTCGGTGGCACGGCCTTGCTGCCGTTTCCTTTCCTGAATCCCCGATCCCCCGCCATGAACGCCTCCAGCATGTGCGGGATCAGCGCCGAGGCATCGACCGCCTCGCCATACGCCTGCGCATGCAGCGCGGCATAGCGGTCGAGATCGGCTTTCAAGCTGGCCGGGCAAGCGAAGGTCAGCTTGACGCTTTCGGTCTTGGGTAGCGGCCCCAGCCGCAGTTTCTTGGTCGTGCTCATCGAGAAGTCCCCTTGTTGAAGAACAGCGGCTGATAAGGCCGTAGCACCAGATCGCGGTTGAGGATGATGCGCACCGGCAAACCGGGGCGGCTGGTCAGCGTGGGTTGGATGTTGAGATTGCGCCGGGTCACTTCCTGGCCGACCTGGTTCACGGTGTCCTGCAGGCTGTCGCGCCCGGCGATGATGACGCGATCGCCGTCCTGGCGGTTCTCAGGTGCAGCCAGTTCGGCACCGACACCCAGCAGCGTGGTCAGCACGGCACCTGCAAAGATCCGATCCCAATGCCAGTCCACGTCGTCTTCCAGACCGGCGTAGCCCGCCGGGTCGGTGCCGATCAGGTTGTCGAGCGTGAGCGAAGACGTGTCCGGCAGGATGATGCGGTTCCACACCACCTGCACGCGACTCTGACCGTAGCTGACTTGGCTGTTGTACTTGCCCAGGATGCGCGAGCCCTGTGGGATCAGCAGGTACTTGCCCGTGGCCGTGTCGTAGACCGGTTCGGTCACGGTGGCGATCACGTCGCCCGGCAGGTCGGACTTGATGCCCGTCACCAGCGCGCCGGCGATCACCGTGCCTGCCATCACCTGGTACGGTGACACCGGCAGCTTGAGGCTCCCGGAATTGCGGGTTTCCGTGGAGCCGGCTTTCAGGAAAGCCTCCTTCTGGTCCTGCCGGTTCTGCAGCGCTGTCGGGTCCGCCTGCGCGGCCGTCGAAGCCGGACCGGCCGCCAGCGGGTCGAAGCCCGCGAGGCGGGAAGTCGGCGAATCTGCGGCGACCTGCGCCGGCACCGTAGCCGCGCGTTGGTTGCCCGAACGGAAGAAGACCGACGAAGCCGCCGCCGCATCGGCCTCCTTGCGCAGCGCATCGCGCTCGGCGGCAGCCGGGTCATGGCCTGGGGGCGAGTAGCTGGCCACCACCGGCGACTGTGACCTCACGATCGCCGGCCCCAGGTCGCCGGGCAACGGCGGCCCCAGTTCAGGTACGGATGCAGGCAGCTTCGAGTAGTCGGACGGAAGCTGGCTCAATCCATCGGAGCGCGAGACGCGATCCACGTTGTAAAGCTCGGTTTTCTCGCCGGCGCCACGCTGGCGCGGCTGCAGCGACCACATGGTGGCGCCCAGCACGGCCGCGGCAACGCCACCGGCCAGGATCGCCAGCATGCGCCGGTTCAGGCGCATCACCGGGCGCGGCTGGGCGCGCAGCGCCACCGCCTCGGGTGCCACCTTGCCCGCCGGCGGCGCGGCAAGATCGGAGATGTCGTCCTGGCCCATCTTCAGTCCCTTTGTGCCGAAGCCGACGTGGCGGACACGCCATCCGTGCGCTCAATGCGCACCACGTCGCCCTTGTCGGCGCCCAGGCGCAGTTCGGCCGCGCCGAACTGCCGGTCCACGATGTAGTACGGCGAGCGGAAGCGGTAGTTCACCAACTGCCCGTCGCCCTGTGCGCCGATCACGAACAGCGGCGGTAGCTCACCCTGGGCGATGCCCCCCGGGAACTGGATGTAAACCTTCTCGCCATCGTCGAACGCGCGCAGCGGCTTCCACGACGGATTGCTGCCGCTGATAGCGTAGCGGAAGCGGATCTTCTCCAGCGACAGGCCGGTATCGACCGGCGCGCTCGCCTGCGCGGCCTGCGCCTGCCGCTGCAGGGCCAGCATGCGGTCCTTGGGGTAGTCCCAGGACACCGAGGCCATCCAGGCCTTCTCGGTCGAGGTCAGTTCCAGCAAGTACGTGCGGCGGCTGGTGGTAATGACCAGATTGGTCTTCAACCCGGAACGGATAGGCTTGACCAGCACGTTCACCCGCAGCCCACCATCGCTGCTATTGCCGCTGCCGCTGGACGTGTCACCCACAATCCAGCGCACCGTATCGCCTGCGGCCACCGTCACAAGCTCCTCACCCGCCTGCAGCGAGACCACCGTCACGCGGCCCGGCGCCGCATAGACCTGGTACAGCGCACCATCGCTGTACGGCCAGACCTGGATCGCATTGACATAGCCCTCGCGCGTGGGCGCCACGCGCGCTTCCTCGTTCGCGCGCGACACCCGCACCTTCTCGTCGGTCGATTCCGGCACAGGCCTGGCTTCCTCGAATTCCGGCAAGGGCTTCAACTGAGCCGGCAGCGCCAGCGGCTGGGGCACGACAACCACCTCCGTCGGCTTGGGTGGGTCGGGCAGCGGCTGCGCCGCAACGGCCACCGGCTCATCGAGCGAGATGACCGGCGGCGGCTTGCCCTGCGTGGCGCAGCCGGCGAGGAACATGGCTGCGGCCAGCAGGATCACCGGCAGTATGGATTTGTGCAAATGTGTCTTCATGGCTTTGCTCCTTGCGAGGCATCGAGTTCACGGCTCCACGACAGCCCGTTGACGTAGATGCCCAGGGGGTTCTTGCGCAGCCGCTCCTCGGTACGAGGCGTCTGCAGCACGATGGACAGCACAGCGGTCCAGTGCTCCAGCCCGGCGGCTGCGCCGTTGACGTAGCGCCGCTCGGTCCAGCGCACCTGAAACGAGGATTCGCTGGCGCGCACGACGCTGTTGACCTGCACCGTGATGGACTCCTGCCCCACGCGCGAGAACGGATCGGCCACGCGGGCGTAGTCGTTGAGCGTGGCCGCCCCCCGGTCGGTCGTGTAGTCGTAGGCATCGAGCCAGCTCTGCCGCACGACGATGGGGTCGATGGACAGCGAGCGCACCAGCGAGATGAAGCGCGCCAGGTGGTGCGCCGTCTGCGCGTCGCTGGGCTTGTAGGGCGTAGCGGCTTCTCCCACAGCCCTCACCTGCCCGGCCAGATCCACCTCGATGACGTACGGTGTGACGATGGACTGTGCCGAGCGCCACAGCAGCCCACCGGCCATCAGCAACGCGAGCGACAAGGAACCGAAGGCCATGAACCGCCAGTTCCGCGCCTGCACCCGGGCCGAGCCGATGCGCTCGTCCCAGGCCTGCGCAGCGGCCTGATACGGCGTGACAGGCGCGGGGCTGTCCGAGTACCGCACCAGGGGTCGTTTGAAACGCATGGAGATTCCTTTTTTCAAGTCAAGAACTGGAGTCATCGCGCAGGCTGGGGCCGGTCCCGCCACCCGCGTGGTCGCCCGAGCGCAGAACATGCGCGGTGGTCATGGCCGCGTGGGTCGCCTGCTGCTTGCGGCGCATGCGCTGCGCCCAGGCCGGTTCGGAGGCAGAAGCCGGCGAGGCGCCGGCCTCGGCACTGGATGCGGAAGCGGTCGCCGGCGCCGCCGCATCGGCCACGAAGTTGACTGCGCGGTCCTTGACCGCCTTCGCACCGGAAGCGATGCGCTGTCCCACAGCAGCAGCGCCGGCCTTCGCGACGTGGGCAACACCGGCACCGGCTGCGCGAACCGGCCCCCCGCCTGATGCGGCAGTGCCGGCCTGGTAGGCGCCCTTGGCGCCGCTGGCCAGCGCGGAAGCCGAGCGCGCAGCCGCTGCACCGCCGCCGATGGCCGCGCGCGCCGCGCCCGGCGCCATGCGGGCACCCGCGGCGACGGCGGAACCCGCACCCGCCATGGCGGCACCACCGGCCACAGCGAGCCCCGCTGCCCCGATGGCTGTCCCGGTAGCGGCCCCGGCGCCGAGTTGCGGTGCGCCGGACACCAGCCCGGTCGCGATCCCAGGACCGAAGATCCCCAGGCCCAGCATGGCCAGCGCCGCCAGCATGATCACCAGCGCATGGTCGATGCTGGGGTCCGCACCTGGCGCCACGGTGAACTCGCTGAAAAGACCCGTCCCGATGCCCACGATCACCGCGAGCACCAGCACCTTGATGCCCGAGGACACCACGTTGCCCAGGACATTCTCGGCCAGGAACGAGGTCTTGTTCCACAAGGCGAATGGAACGAGGACGAAGCCCGCGAGCGTGGTCAGCTTGAACTCGATCAGCGTCACGAAGAGCTGCACGGCCAAGATGAAGAACGCGACGATCAGCACCAGCCACGCCAGGAACAGCACGGCGATCACGTCGAGGTTGGCGAACACCTCCGGGAAGCCCGTCAGATCGCTGATCTGCGCCATGATCGGCCGGCCCGCGTCGATGCCCACCTGTGCAAGACGCCCGGGCTGCAGCAGTTGCGCCTGCGACAGGCCCGATCCCGAAGCGGTCAGGCCCAGGCCCGCGAAGGAATTGAAGACGATACCCGCGAGCCGGTTGAAGTTGCCCAGGATGTAGGCGAAGGCCCCCACGTAGAGCACCTTCTTGATGAGCCTGGCCATCACGTCGTCGCCCTGGCCCGAGGCGTGGCCCATGGCCCAGAACAGGCCCGCCAGCGTCATGTCGATCGCCACCAAGGTGGCCGTGAGGAAGGCCACCTCCCCGCCCAGCAGGCCGAAGCCCGAGTCGATGTAGCGCGAGAAGACGTCCAGGAAGCGGTCGATGACCGAGACGTCGTTCACGGCGGACCGTCCTTCGCCGCCGGTGATGACGCGGACGGCGGCGGTGGCTTCACAGGGTCGTTCGCATACGGCGAGGGCGTCGGCCGCATGAAGCGCTGGCGCGTCGCCTCGGCCACCGCGTTGCACTGGGCATCGCCCACCTTGGCGTGGTCAGCCTTGCAGGCTGCGCGCAGTTCCTTCAACCGCTCGGGGTGGGCCACCAGCGACTCCACCGATTCGATGGGCGCGGGCTTGCCGCAGGCGGCCAGCATCAATGCCATCACACACATGAAGAGAAGCTTGTTCATGGCGTCCTCACGGGTTGCCGTAGAAATTCACCGTCTGGGGCGTGTACGGCGTGCCGCTTCCCATGAAGCGGCGCCGCACCTCCCGGGCTCGCTCGTGTACGGCCACCTGCCGTGCCTGCTCCAGCGCGACGGCCCGGTCCTGCGTGAGCTGCAGCTGCTGCGCCTGGATCGCCTGCCGGGCCTGCAAGGCGAGCAACTGGTTCGTCGCCTGCATGGCCTGCAGCGCGCCCACGGCGGACTGGCTGCGGTTTACGAGATCCGTCAGCGCCTGCTCGTCCGCCGCGAAGTTCTGCACCGCCTGGGACTGCACCTGGGTCGCGGTACGCAGCGCTTCCAAAGAGTTGGTCCAGCGCCTGCGCGCATCGAGCACCATCTGGGCATTCGTAACGGAAGCGCTGAAGGACTCGGGATACAGCTCGCGGAACTGCGTTTCCATCTGCTGTACGTTGAACGCCAGACCCTGCGCCTGCCGGATCAACTGGTTCGTCGCCGACAGCGCCGCGCGCAGTTCCGACAAGGCGCTGAAATCCAGTCCGGTCAGGTTCCGCGCCTGGTTCATCAGCATCTGGGCCTCGTTCTGCAACTGCCGGATCTGGTTGTTGATCTGCTCCAGCGTGTTGGCGGCGGTGAGGATGTTCTGCGCGAGGTTGGTGGGGTCGATCACAACCCACTGCGCATGCGCGGCCGGAGCCGCCGCGAAGAGTGCGGCAGCGGCGACGGAAAGCAAAGTCTTCTTCATGGCGAATTCTCCTGAAGTGGTGAAGGAAACGAAGGGATGAGATCGGCGGCCCAGTCCAGGCCGCGATGGCGCAGCCAGGCCGGTGCGAAGCCAGACACACCGGATGCGGCAATCACCGCATTCATGGCCCGCTGGTCCTCGGGCGTGGACGCCCCGGCGAAGGCCAGCGTCACCGGCCCCAGGCCCAGGTCGAAGACGCGGTTGCCCAGCCGCGACTGGTAGTAGTAGTCGCGCTTGGGCTGCGCGGTGGCGACGATGTCGATCTGCCGGCTGTTCAGGCCGAAGCCCTCGTAGATGGCACGGATCTGGGGCTCCATGGCCTGCGGATTCGGCAGAAAGATGCGGCTCGCGCAGCTTTCGATGATCGCGGGCGCGATCGCGGAATCCTTGATGTCGGCCAGGCTCTGCGTGGCGAAGATGACCGACACGTTCTTCTTGCGCAGCGTCTTGAGCCACTGGCGGATGCGCGCCGCGAACACCGGGTCATCCAGAAACAGCCAGGCCTCATCGAGGATCAGCAGGGTGGGCGCACCGTCGAAGCGCTCGCCGAAGCGCGCGAACAGGTAGCCCAGCACGGCCATGACCGCGGCCTTGCTGGGCATCAGCTCCTCCATCTCGAAGGCCTGCACGTCCGCCGTGCCGAGACGATCGGCATCGGCATCGAGCAGCCGCCCGTGGGCGCCGCCCAGCACATAGGGTGCCAGAGCCTGGCGCAGTGCATTCGATTGCAGGAGCACCGACAGGCCGGTCATCGTGCGCTGCTCCACCGGGGCGCTGGCGAGGCTGTTCAGCGCCGACCAGACGGCGTCCTTTTCCGGCGGCCCCACGGCCACGCCCTCTTGCAGCAGCCGCCCTTCGATCCATTCGGCCGCCCAGGCACGGTAGCCCTCCCGGTCGATGCGGGCGAGCGGCTGGAAGGCGATCGCTCCACCATCCTCCGAATCCGTGCCCAGTTCGTAGTGGTCGCCGCCCAGCCCCAGCACGGTGGCGCGAATGGAGCGGCCCATATCGAAGGCCAGGATGCGCGAGCCGGGATAACGCCGGAACTGCAGCGCCAGCGTCGCCAGCAGCACCGACTTGCCCATGCCGATGGGGCCGACCACCAGCGTGTTGCCCACGTCGCCGATGTGCGTGACCAGCCGGAACGGCGTCGCGCCATCGGTGCGCGTGACGATCAGCGGCGGCCCGTCGAGGTGCGCGTTACGCTCCTGCCCGGCCCACACGGCCGACAGCGGCATCAGGTGCGCGAGGTTCAGCGTCGAGACGATCGGCTGGCGCACGTTGGCATACACGTTCCCCGGAATCGAGGATAGCCAGGCTTCCACGGCGTTGAGCGTTTCGGGAATGGTGACGAAGCCCCGCCCCTGGATCGTCCGCTCGGCCTGCCGCAGCTTCTCGTCAGCGGCCGCAGCATCTCGGTCCATCACCGTCACGGTGGTGGTAACGTAGCCGAAGGCCACCTGATCGCTGCCCAGTTCCTGCAGCGCCGCATCGGCATCCGAGGCCTTGTTGCTGGCGTCGGTGTCCACCAGTGGGCTTTCCTGGTTGAAGATCGTCTCGCGCAACAGCGCGACGATGTTCTTGCGCTTGGCGAACCACTGACGGCGCAGGCGGCCCAGTTCCTTCTCCGCTTCGACCTTGTCCAGGCACAGGAAGCGCGTGCTCCAGCGGTAGGCGAAGCCCTG
>NZ_JBFJMY010000195.1:0-7473 GCF_041633695.1 Hydrogenophaga sp. | reverse complement strand
TGCAGCGCGTACACCGGCACGCCGTTGCGGCCCATGCTGGCCAACGCGGCGGTGATGGCCGGGTCGCGCCGGGTCCAGTCGGCGCGCAGCAGGGCAACATTTTTGCGGGCCAGATCGGCCAGCACATCGGCATCGGCCAGGGTGGCGCGTTTGTTGTACTGGCAGGTCACGCACCAGGCGGCGGTGAAGTCCACGAACACCGGGCGACCTGCGGCGATCAATGCCGCCTGGCGTTCCGGGGTCCAGGCCTGCCAGCTTAGGCCCTCCACCGTGGTGGCCACCGCTGCGCCCGGGGTATGTTCTTGCTGGCGGGTTACGTTCGGGCCTATGGCCCAGCCCAGGCCCGCCAGCGCCGCCAGCGACAGACCGGTGAGCACCGCACGGCTGCGCCCTTGCAGACCCAGCGCCCAGATCAGCAGCGCCAGCGCCACCAGAAGCATCAGCAGTCCGGCGGCGCCGTCGATGCCGCTTTGCTGCCCCAGCACCCACAGCAGCCAGACCACGGTCGCGAACATGGGGAAGGCCATGAACTGGCGGAAGGTGACCATCCAAGCCCCAGGGCGGGGCAAGGCACGGGCGAAGGCGGGTATCCAGCTGGCCGCGAGATAGGGCAGTGCCATGCCCAGGCCGAGTGCGCCAAATACGGCCAGCGCCTGCACGGGCGGCAAGCCAATGGCCAGGCCGACCGAGGCACCCATGAAGGGCGCGGTGCAGGGCGAGGCGATGGCGGTGGCCAGCACGCCGGTCAAAAAGGCGTCGGCCGTGGGGTTGCGGGCTTGCAGGTTGGCAACCGCGCTGGGCAGGATGCTGCGGAATTCAAACAGACCGGCGAGGTTCAGGCCGATCACCGTGAACAGGGTGGCCAGCACCGCCACCACCGCCGGGCTTTGCAGCTGAAAGCCCCAGCCCAGTTGTTCGCCAGCAGCGCGCAGGCCCAGCAACAAAGCGCCCAGCGCCAGAAACGAGAGCAGCACCCCGGCGCTATAGGCCAAGCCGTTGCGGCGGTGCGCTGCGTGGTCGTCGGCGTGTTGGGCGAAGGCCAGCACCTTGATCGCCAGCACCGGAAACACGCAGGGCATGAGGTTGAGAATCACGCCACCGACGAGCGCACCCAGCAAGGCCAAGCCCAGCGATATGCCCAGGGCGGGTGCCGGTCTAAGCGGCGCGGCAGCCGAGCGGGCAGCGTTGTCCGCCAGCGCGGCGCTCAGCGCATCGGGCACAGCGAGCGGCTGGGCGGCGGCGGGCGGCCAGGTGCCTTGCACCTGCACGTCCAGGCGCGCGCCGGGCAGACCGGGGCCTGCGCCAGGCGCGTTGGCCAGGGCGACCACCAATGGCACTTGCGCGGGGCTTTCGAAACGTTGCGGCGAGAGCGGTACGCGGGCCGTCCAGCGGGCGCCGTCCCAGGTCTGGGTCCAGGGCGAACCGGGTTCGATCAGGCCCGGCGTTTCCGGGAAAAACTCAAGCTTCTGGCCGCGCCAAGCGGCGGGCAGGCCGGCCAGGGACACCTTCAAGAAGCCGCCTTCGGGGGTGAGGGTGCTGTCGGCGGCGGCCTGGTCTTTGGGGGCCGCGTCCCAGGCCGCCTGGAACCGCTGACCGTGGATGGCGGTAGAGCTTTGCACCGGGATGCTGAGGCTGAACCGGCCTTCTTCGGGGATGCATTCGGTGCGGCAGACCAACCAGGCAGCATACAGCTTCACGTTGAGCGTCTGGCCGCTGAACTCAGGGCCTATGGTGAGCGGCACCGGCAGCAGCACCGTGCCGTTGTAGGCGTAGTTGGCCAGATTGCCGATGGGGAATTTGCGTGGCGTGGGCCAGGCCACAGGGCCCGCCGTGACGCCGGGTGGCAGCGTCCATTCGAAATGGGTGGGCAGGCCGGAGTCGCCCGAGTTCTTCCAATAGGTGTGCCACTCGGGGGCGTGCGTGAGTTGCAGGCCCATCCAGACGGTTTGCCCCGGTGCAGCGCCCTCGGGCGCATGGGCCAGCAGCTCGGCCTGCACAAAGTCGGACTTGGCGCTGGTCTGGTCGAGCAAGCTCTGCGCCGGTGCGGCCAGCGGCCAGCCCAGCAGCATCGTGCACAGCAGCAGCCCGGAAAACAGCTGGGGCCACAGCAGGCGGGGGGCGCAAAAGACGGTCGGGCGGTGCATGGGCAAGGGGGTATTGGGTCGTGTGGCCGGGCGGGGCGCGCCGCAGGTGGAGGCTGTGAGAGGCGGGTGAGGGGGATGAGTTCCGCGCGGCTTGGGCGTCAACGGGCGGGTTGATGAATATAAGCGCAGCGGGCAGCGGTCTGCTGCGGGCCCACGCCATACCTGGCGCGATCCAGTCGCTATTGTGGTCAAAGGTTCACAAAGACTTCGATTTTGGGTACAACCGGCTTGAACCGCAGCGAGCGCAGCAAAGGAGGTGGGTGATGGACTCGGTGATGGAGTTGGCCCTCAAGCCATGGGTGATGCGGGTGCGTCGGCAAGCCAATCTGCCGATCCGCCTGAATTGGCGTGGTGTGTCTTTGGACTTGGGGGACTTTGACCGGCCCGATGTGAGCATTCGGGTGCACGACGCCGCCGCGCTCAAACTGCTGGTCGATCCGCGTCTGGACACACTGGGCCAGGCCTATGTGGAAGGCCTGATCGACGTGGATGGGTCACCGACGGCCATGCTGGCGATGGCGCACCGGTTGGCCGAAACCGCCCAGCCGGCGGGCGGTCTGCTGGGGCGCATCCGCCGCCACTCGGCCCACAGCCGCGAGCACGACAGCGAAGCCATCCAGTACCACTACGACGTGTCCAACGCGTTCTACGCGCCGTGGTTGGGGCCGAGCATGGCGTATTCGTGCGCCTATTTCGAGCGCGGCGACGAAGACCTGGAGACCGCGCAGTGGGCCAAGATGGACCACATTCTGCGCAAGCTGCGCTTGCAGCCCGGGCAGCGCCTGCTCGACATCGGCTGCGGCTGGGGCTCGCTGCTGTTGCGTGCGGCGCAGTTGCCGGGCGTGCGCGGCCTGGGGGTCACGCTGTCGCAAAACCAGTTCGATCTGGCACGCGAGCGGGTGCGCGAAGCCGGGCTGCAAGACCGGATCGAGATCCGGCTGCAGGACTACCGCGACCTGAGCCCGGCGCGCGATGGAGCGTTTGATCGCATCACCAGCGTGGGCATGTTCGAGCACGTGGGCCTGCAAAACCTGAAGGCCTATTTCGCTCACATCCGTGCGTTATTGGTGTCCGACGGGTGGGCGCTCAACCACGGTATCACCAGCAGCGACCCGGATGACGGCGAGACCGCGCACGGGGCGGGCCATTTCATTCACCAATACGTGTTCCCGCGCGGCGAACTGCCGCACATCGGCACGGTCTTGCGCACCATGCAGCAAGGCGGGCTGGAAGCGCTGGACGTGGAAAACCTGCGCCGCCACTATGCGCGCACCACCGGCTTGTGGAGCGAGGCCTTCGAGGCCCACACCCCGCAGCTCAAGGCGCTGGTGGACGAGCGGCGCTGGCGCATCTGGCGCATCTACCTGGCGGGTTGCCAATGGGCGTTTGACAACGACGAGATCGCGCTCTACCAGGTGCTGTGCCGCCCGGCGGGGCAGTCGTCGCAGGGCCTGCCGTGGTCGCGGGGCTGGATGTACGGTTCTTAGCGCCCACACGCGGCCGTAGACATCTTGCCCGGACCGGGCCAGGTTCCTGGTTTTCGCAATGTCGGCTTTGGGTGCAACAACGCCGGGGCGGCCGCAGCCACTTAAGATGCACACCATGACAAGCGCACCCCGTTTCTGGTCCGACCTCAGCACCGCCGACTTTGCCGCGCTCGATCTCGCGCGCACCATCGCCGTGCTGCCGGTGGCCGCCACCGAACAACACGGCCCGCACCTGCCGTTGTCGGTCGACACCGACATCGTCGACGGCGTGGTCCAGGCGGCGTTGCCGCACCTGGCCGCCACCCAGCCGGTGCTGTTCTTGCCCACCCAGGCGGTGGGCTTCAGCCCCGAGCACACCCGTTTTCCCGGCACCCTCACGCTCAAGAGCGAAACCCTGATCCGTGTGTGGACCGAGATCGCCGAGTGCGTGGCCGCCAGCGGGGTGAAGAAGCTGGTGCTGTTCAACGCCCACGGCGGCCAGGTGGGCGCGCTCGATCTGGTGGCGCGCGACCTGCGCGCGCGGCTGGGCATGCTGGTTTACAGCGTGAACTGGTTCAACCTGCCGCTGACCGACGAGCAAGGGCAGGACGTGAATGCCCGCTTCAGCGCCGAAGAACACCGCTTTGGCATCCACGCCGGTGAAATCGAGACCGCGCTGATGCTGGCGCTCAAACCCGCGCTGGTGCGCATGTCGCAGGCCGGGTATTTCCGCTCCGCTTCGCAGGCGCGCGCCGATGCGTTCCCGATTCTGGGCAATGGCAAGAGCGCCAAGCTGGGCTGGCAGATGCAGGACTACAACGCCGAAGGTGCGGTGGGCAATGCCGCCGCCGCCACGGTTGAAAACGGCCAGGCGGTGCTGGCCGCTGCCGGGCGGGCGCTGGCGCAATTGCTGGCTGAAATCGACCGCTTGCCGCCCCACACCTTGAGCGAGCAGACCGCCTTCGATCGCCCGGTCTGATGGCCAGCGAAGACGCGCCCACCAGTGCCGCAGCGCGCATCCGCGGGCATCTGGAGTCCGTCGCCCACTTGCACGCACAGGCCCAGGCCAGCGGCTTTGCTGCGGCGGTGCACCAGGTCAAACAACTGCAGGCGCGGCGCTTTCGCGCCACCTATGGCGACTTTCTGCACGACCGGCGCCACGCAGCGGCGACACGTTTTTTTCTGGAAGAGTTGTACGGTGAACACGACTTTGCCGAGCGCGATGCCCAGTTTGGCCGCATCGCCGGTGCCATCGAGCGCCTGTTCCCGCAGGCGGTGTCGCAACTGGCGGTGGACCTGGCCGAGACCCACGCCCTGACCGAAGGCCTGGACCACGACCTGGCCCGCCATTGGCTGGAACAAGCGCCCGGCGCTGGCGCGGCCGAGCGCTATGTGAACAGCTGGCGCCTGACCGGCGATCGCCATTTGCGCGAACGCCAACTGGCCGTGGTGCAGCACATGGGTACCGAACTGCAGCAGCTCACGCGCAAGAAAAGCCTGCGCCTGGCGCTCAAGATGATGCGCGGCCCGGCGCAGGCGGCCGGCATGGGCGCCTTGCAGCGTTTTCTGGAAAACGGCTTCGACGCCTTCGCCTCCCTGGGCGACGCCAGCGCCTTTCTGGCCGAGATCGCCCGGCGCGAGCAGCACTGGATCGGGCAGCTGTTCGAAGCCGATCCCGCCCGCTGCGCGGCCGCACTGGCCGACGAGCTGGCGCGTGCGCCTTGAGCCACCTGCCTGTGCTTTGCGCGACACGGCACTAGGGCAGGCCCGGTGTTGCGCCAGCGCGCCAGCCCACAGAATGGCGCCATGCAACCCATTTCCAACGCAAACATGAAACATCCCTGGTTTGGCCAATACCCCGAGGGCGTGCCGCACGCCATAGAGCCCGAACAGTACCGCTCGCTGGCGGCCTTGCTGGAAGAGTCGTTCAAGAAGAACGCCCGGCAACCGGTGTCGGTGTGCATGGAAACCTGGATGAGCTACGGCGAACTCGACCATTTGAGCGCCGAGCTGGGCGCCTGGCTGCAGGCGCAAGGCCTGGAACCCGGTGCGCGCGTGGCCATCATGTTGCCCAATGTGCCGCAGTTCATGGTCACCATGGCGGCCATCGTGCGCGCGGGCTATACCGTGGTCAACGTCAACCCGCTGTACACCGGGCGCGAACTCCAGCACCAGTTGCGCGACTCGGGCGCCGAGACCATCGTCATTCTGGAAAACTTCGCCGCCACGCTGGAAGAGGTGATCGACGAGACACCGCTGCGCCGCGTGCTGCTCACCGGCCTGGGCGATTTGCTCGGCTTCTGGCGCGGCAAATGGATCAACTTCGCGGTGCGCCACCTGGCCAAAATGGTGCCGGCCTACAAGCTGCCGCTCAGCGGTCCGCAGGGTTCGGTGGCGATCAGCCGGTTCCGCGACGCGCTCGCCGCCGGCGGGCAGATGCACCTCAAGCCCAGCAACGCCACGCTGGATTCGGTCGCCTTCTTGCAGTACACCGGCGGTACCACCGGTTTGTCCAAGGGCGCGGTGCTCACGCACCGCAACATCGTCGCCGCTATTCTGCAGGCCGAGGCCTGGTTCAAGCCCGCCCTGACGCGGGTTGCCGACATACGCGAGATCAACGCCATCACGGCCTTGCCGCAGTACCACATCTTTGCGCTCACCCTGAGCCTGCTCTGCGTGCGCTGGGGCGCACACATGACGCTGATCCCCAATCCGCGCGACATTCCCAAACTGGTGGAAACGCTCAAGCGGCGGCCCTTCCACCTGCTGCCTGCGGTGAACACCCTGTTCAACGCCTTGCTGCAGAACCCGCAGTTCCGCCAGCTCGATTTTTCCAGCCTGGCGCTGTCGCAGGCCGGTGGCATGGCCGCTTCGCAGGGCACGGCGCAGCAGTGGCTGGCGGTGACCGGCTCGGCCATGATCGAAGGCTGGGGCATGAGCGAGACCTGCGCCATCGGCACCAACAACCCGGTGACCAACCAGAGCTTCTCGGGCTCCATCGGCCTGCCTTTGCCGGGCATCGAGATCGCCATCAAGGACGACGATGGCCACAGCCTGCCGCTGGGCGGCACCGGCGAGATCTGCATCAAAGGCCCCAACGTCATGACCGGCTACTACCAGCAGCCCGAAGAGACGCGCCAGGCCTTCACCGCCGATGGCTTCATGCGCACCGGTGACATCGGCATCATGGACGAGCAGGGCTACACCCGCATCGTCGACCGCAAGAAAGACATGATCCTGGTCTCGGGCTTCAACGTGTTCCCCAACGAGCTGGAAAACGTGATCTCGATGTGCCCGGGCGTATTGGAATGCGCGGCCATCGGCATCGCGGACGAGAAGCAAGGCGAAGCCGTGAAGGTGTTCGTGGTGCGCAGCGACCCGACGCTGACCGAAGAGGCGGTGGCGCGTTACTGCCACGACAACCTGACCGGCTACAAGCGGCCCAAACACATCGAGTTCCGCGACGAATTGCCCAAGACCAACGTCGGCAAAATCCTGCGCCGCATGCTGCGCGATCCGGCGTAGTGGCCACAGCGCAAGAACCCGGCATGGCGGATGCGATCACGGCCGACACGGCCAACGCCGCCTTGCGCAGCGCCGGGGTCACGGTGCTGGAGCGGGGCTGGCTATCGGCCAACAACGTGTTGGTGCGGGGCGATGGCCCGACCGCGCTGATCGACAGCGGCTACTGCACCCACGCCGAACAAACCCTGGCCCTGGTGGCGCAGGCGCTGGGCGGGGCTGCGCTGGATCTGCTGCTCAACACCCATTTGCACAGCGACCACTGCGGCGGCAACGCCGCGCTGCAACAGGCCTATCCCGGCGTGGCTACCCACATCCCTCCGGGGCTGGCCCAGGCCGTG
>NZ_JBFJMY010000194.1:0-7502 GCF_041633695.1 Hydrogenophaga sp. | reverse complement strand
GCGTGGTTCTCCGCGCCGCTCGTCGTAGGTGACGACCATAGTGTCCTTGTCAAACATGGCGCTTTGAAAGCGCGCATAAGGACACATGTATTTGCACACCTGCTCACGCAGAAAGCCGGCATTGCCGTAGGTGGCAAAGCCGTAGAAGAAAACCCAGAACAGCTGCCAGGGGCCCAGCGCTGCCGTCCAGGACAAAACGGCCAGCTCGCGGATGGGCGTGAAGTAGCCCACGAAGGTAAAGCCTGTCCAGAGCGAAAAGCCGATCCACAACGCGTGTTTGAGCCACTTTTTACCCAGCTTGGCTGCGGACAAGCCCGCCTTGTCGAGCCGCATGCGCGCCGACCGGTCGCCCTCGACCCGCTTCTCGATCCACAGAAATATTTCGGTGTACACCGTTTGCGGACAAGCGTAGCCGCACCAGAGCCGCCCGGCGACCGCAGTGAACAGAAACAGCGCCAGCGCGGAGATGACCAACAAGCCGGTGAGGTAGATGAAGTCCTGCGGGTACAGCACCAGGCCGAAAATGAAGAAGCGGCGCGCCTCCAGATCGAACAAGACCGCTTGGCGGGCGTTCCATTCCAGCCAGGGCAAACCGTAAAAAACGATTTGCGTGATCCACACTGTGAGCCAGCGCCAGCGGCTGAAATAGCCCGAGACCGAACGCGGATAAATCTTTTCCTGTGGCGCGTACAGGGAAACGAATGCTTCGCCCTCACCCGCTGCAGCCATCCCTTTTCCACGCTGTGCAGCTGGAACCAGGTGTATCGGTTGGGACGGTGTGTCGGGTGGGATGGCGCTCACGGCAGGCGTTCAGAAATGGGGCAGCTTCAACCGGGGCGGTTCAGTTCGCCGCGCCCGGCTTGTTGGAGAAACCCCAGACATAGGCGGCCAACACGTGGATCTGGGACGCGGTCAGCTTGGCGGACTGGGCCGGCATTTGATTGGTGAAACCGTTGTTGACCGCGCGAACGATGGCGTCTTCCCCCCAACCGTGCAGCCAGGTCGCATCGGTCAGATTGGGTGCACCCATGGCCTGCCCGCCTTTGCCGTCCATGCCGTGGCAGGCCGCGCAGGCGCCAAAGTGGCTTTTGCCCAGGGATGCCTTGATCGGATCGTGTGGACTGCCCGACAGGCTGAGCACATAGTTGGCCAGATTGCGCACGTCTTCGGCATTGCCCACAGCGGCGGCCATGGGTGGCATCACGCCCGTGCGGCCCTCGGTGATGGTGGTCTTGATGACATCGGCCGCACCGCCCCACAGCCAGTCGCCGTCGGTCAGATTGGGAAAGCTGCGCGCACCCCGGGCGTCCGAGCCGTGGCACTGGGCGCAGTTGTTCATGAACAAGCGCTCGCCCACCGCCATGGCGGTGGGGTCGCCCGCGAGTTGTTGTGGCGCCATGCTGTCGAACCGGGCGTAGATCGGCGCGATCGCCGCCTCCACCTTCGCCACCTCGGCCTCATGCTGGCCCTGGGAAGACCAACCCAGTGCCCCCTGGTATTTCCCGAAGGTGGGATACAGAACACCGTACAACAAGGCGAACACCACCGTGATGATGAACAAATACACCCACCAGCGCGGCAAGGGGTTGTTCATTTCGCGCAGGTCCTCGTCCCACACGTGCCCGGTGGTGTTGTCGGCGGCGGACTTGACTTTGGTGGTGCCGGAAATCCACAGCAGCACCGCGCACGCGATGATGCTGATCAGGGTCAGCCCGGCCACGTAGTACGACCAGAAGTCGCTGGTGAAGTCGCTCATGATGGTTCTCTTGTGCTGGTCGAAGGCTGTTCGTCTTGAAAGGGCAACTGGGCCGCTTCGTCAAAGCTGGATTGGCGGCGTCCCGACCAGGCCCAGAACACGATGCCCAGAAAGGTCAGCAGGCTCAGCACCGTGACGGCGCTGCGAAGATCGTTGATGTCCATGGTGTGCTCTCCAGATTTACTTGATGGAGGTGCCCAGCACCTGCAGATAGGCGATCACCGCGTCCAGTTCGGTTTTGCCTTTCACCGCTTCCACCGATTGCGCAATTTCTTCGTCGGAGTACGGTGCGCCCAGGGTGCGCAGGACCGACATGCGCCGTGGCATGCCTTCGGCTTTCACCACCTTCTTCTCCAGCCATGAATAGGCCGGCATATTGGACTCGGGCACCAGGTCGCGCGGGTTGTTCAGGTGCACACGGTGCCATTCGTCGCTGTAGCGACCGCCCACGCGGGCCAGGTCGGGGCCGGTGCGTTTGCTGCCCCACTGGAACGGTCGGTCGTACACGAATTCACCGGCCACGGAATAGTGGCCGTAGCGCAGGGTTTCGGCCTGGAAGGGGCGGATCATTTGCGAATGGCAGTTGTAGCAACCTTCGCTCACATACACGTCGCGCCCGGCCAGTTGCAAGGCGGTGTAGGGCTTCAAGCCCTCCACCGGCTGCGTGGTGGACTTCTGGAAAAACAGCGGCACGATTTCCACCAGGCCACCGACCGCCACCACGAGCGTGATCAACACGATCATGAGGAAGTTGTTGGTTTCGATGCGCTCGTGCGAAAAGCCGTCGGATGGTTTTTTTGAGCTCATGTGGTGCTCCTCAGGCATGGGCCGGGTTGACGAGGGGAATGCGCACGTCTTCTATGTGCCCTTGGCGTGTCGTCCTGAACACGTTCCAGGCCATCACGAGCATGCCGCTCAGGTAGAGCAGGCCACCCACCAAGCGGATCACGTAGAAGGGGAACGTGGCTTTGACCGACTCAACAAAGGTGTAGGTCAGCGTGCCGTCGGGGTTGACCGCACGCCACATCAGGCCTTGCATCACGCCGGCGATCCACATCGCGGCGATGTAGAGCACGATGCCGATGGTGGCGAGCCAGAAGTGCAATTCGATGGCGGGGATCGAGTACATCTTCTTCTGGCCGAACAGGCGTGGAATCAGGTAATACAGCGAGCCCATGGTGATCAGACCGACCCAGCCCAGAGCGCCAGAGTGCACGTGGCCGATGGTCCAGTCGGTGTAGTGCGACAGCGCGTTCACGGTCTTGATCGACATCATCGGACCTTCGAAGGTAGACATGCCGTAGAACGACAGCGACACGATCAGGAAACGCAGAATGGGGTCGTCGCGCAGCTTGTGCCAGGCGCCCGAGAGCGTCATGATGCCGTTGATCATGCCGCCCCAGCTGGGTGCCAGCAGGATCAGCGAGAACACCATGCCGACCGATTGCGTCCAGTCCGGCAGTGCGGTGTAGTGCAGGTGGTGCGGACCGGCCCACATGTAGGTGAAGATCAGCGCCCAGAAGTGCACGATGGACAGGCGGTAGGAATACACCGGCCGCTCCGCCTGCTTCGGGATGAAGTAATACATCATGCCCAGGAAGCCCGCCGTCAGGAAAAAGCCCACGGCATTGTGGCCGTACCACCACTGCACCATGGCGTCTTGCACGCCGGCATAGGCCGAATACGACTTGAACATGTCCACGGGAACGGCTGCGCTGTTCACGATGTGCAGCAAAGCCACGGCGATGATGAAGGCGCCAAAGAACCAGTTGGCCACGTAGATGTGGCGGACCTTGCGCATGCCCACGGTGCCAAAGAACACGATGGCGTAACTCACCCAGACCACCGCGATCAGCAGGTCGATCGGCCACTCGAGTTCGGCGTATTCCTTGCTCTGCGTGATGCCCAGTGGCAAGGTGATCACCGCCGAGACAATGACCAGTTGCCAGCCCCAGAAAGTGAAGGCTGCGAGACCATCGGAAAAGATGCGGGTCTGGCAGGTACGCTGCACCACGTAGTAGCTCGCGGCAAACAGACCACAACCACCAAACGCAAAAATCACCGCGTTGGTGTGCAGCGGCCGCAGGCGGCCATACGAAAGCCATTCGATGCCCAGGTTGAGCTCGGGCCAGGTGAGCTGGGCCGCGATGATCACGCCCACCAGCATGCCGACCACGCCCCACACCACCGTCATGATGGCAAACTGCCGCACGACCTTGTCGTTGTAGACCGCCGACTGGCCGCCTTTTGTTGTCACGGACATAGAGACTCCTAGAAAATGACCCTTGTCTAGAAGTGTCTATGCGCGGCCTGCGGGCCGCCTTGACCTATGTCAATCGCCTCGGAGAATGCGCTCGCCTTCGCGTTCGATGTTGTCGAACTGCCCCGACTGCAGCGCCCACCAGAACACGCCGATGATGGCGAACACCAGCAGCAGCGAAACGGGGATGAGCAAGTACAAAATTTCCATGGTGCAAGCCTTCTTGATCGTTGACAGCGGCGGCCTGGATCAGCCCGGGCTGTGGCGGGACAGGCGCAAGGCATTGCCCACCACCAGCAAAGAACTGGCGGCCATGCCCAAGCCGGCCAACCAGGGCGGCATCCAGCCGAGCACGGCCATCGGAATGCTGACCGCGTTGTAGCCCACGGCCCAGAACAGGTTTTGCCGCACGACGCCCATGGTGGACCGCGCCAGCGCCAGCGTCGCCACCACGTCCATCACGCGACCACTCTGCACCACGTAGTCGGACTGCGCTTGCGCCAGTGGCGCCGCGTGCCCCAGGGCGAACGAGGTATTGGCCCGAGCCAGCACCGGCCCATCGTTGAGTCCATCGCCCACCATGGCAACCCTGAACCCCTGGGCCTGCAATGCCTGCACCCGGGCCAATTTGTCTTGCGGCGTGGCCTGCGCCACCACCTCGTCGATACCCAGCGCCCGCGCCACCTTCTGCGCGGCGGCGTCGCGGTCGCCCGACATCAGCCAGCTGCGCACACCCATGGCGCGCAACGCATCCAGGGCCTGCCGTGCATCGGGGCGCAAGCTCTCCTGCAAGTCAAACGTGGCCAGCCAGCCATCTTGGTCGGCCAGGTGGGTGCGCAAGCCGTCGTCGACAGCCGTCGCTGCGGGCATGGGGTGCCGCAAACCGGGTGCTTCCAATCCGCAGAACAGCGCCGTGCCCAGGCGCACCCAGGTGCCATCGGCGCGCAGGGCCTGCATGCCCTGGCCGGCGGTTTCGGTCAGTTGGGTTTCTTGCGGCATGCGCTCGGCCTCCACCGTGCCGAGCAAACCGGTTCGCGCCGCCAGCGCAATGGCGCGCGACACCGGGTGCAGCGAGCCTTCGGCCAGTTCCAATGCCTGGGCCAGCGCGCGCTCTCGGCTCAGGCCGTCGCGCGTTTGCACGCCGCCCAGCGTGAGCTGCTCCTGGGTCAAGGTGCCGGTCTTGTCGAACACCACCACCTGGATCTGGGCCAGTGTTTCCAGCGCCTGCAATCTGCGCACCAGAATGCCCTTGCGCGCCAAGGCACCCGCCGCGCTCAGCATCGCAGCGGGCGTGGCCAGCGACAGCGCGCACGGACAGGTGACGATGAGCACCGCCACGGCGACCGCAACCGCCTTGCTGTGGTCGATCGACCACCAGTAGCCACCGGCCATCAAGGCGGCCAACACCACCACCGCCAGGAATGGCGCGGCGATGCGATCGGCCAGCACAGCCAGGCGCGGCTTTTCGATCGCCGCCTGCTCCATCAATTGCACGATCTGGGCGAACCGGGTGTCGCGCCCCAGGCGCTCCAGGCGCAGCAGCACCGGCCCCGACAAGTTGAAGCTGCCTGCCACCACCGCATCACCCTGGACCCGATCGACCGGACGGGACTCGCCGGTCAGCAGCGCTTCGTCCACCGAGGCCGACGGACTCAACAGGCAGCCGTCGCCCGGAAAGGCCTGTCCGGCCTGCACCCGCACCACGTCACCCACCGCCAGCCGACGCACCGAGACGGCAGCAAAGGCGCCGTCGGCCTGCTGCCTGTCGCAAGCCTCGGGCAGGCGGTTCATGAGCTGGTCCAGTGCACCGGCCGTGCGGTCGCGCGCCTTGTGCTCCAGGTAGCGCCCACCCAGCAGAAAGAAAACAAACATGGTCAACGAGTCGAACCAGACCTCGTGGCCCCAGGGGCCGCCCGGGTCGAAGGTGGCCGCCGAACTGACCAAAAAAGTCACCAGAATGCCCATGGACACCGGTGTGTCCATGCCTACGCGGCGGACCTTGAGATCGCGCCAGGCGCTGCGAAAGAAAGGGCCACTGGCGAAGAACACCACCGGCACGCTGAGCGCCCAGCTGGCCAGACGCAGCAGTTGCTGGATGTCGTCGGGAATCTCGCCGGGCTCGGTCACGTAGGCCGGCAAGGCGTACATCATGACTTGCATCATGCAAAAACCGGCCACGAACAAACGCCACAAAGCCATGCGGGTTTCGCGCAGGCGTTCGCTGATCGACAAGGCTTGCTGCATCGGCAGCAGCCGGTAACCGGCACGTCCCGCAGCCTCTGCCAGCGCCGACATGCGGGTACGCGCCGGGTCCCAGCGCAGGCTCAGGCGCCGCGTGGCGGCGTGCACCTGCGCGTGCTCCACGCCGGCCATGCCTTGCAGGGCGCACTCCACCGCGTCGGCGCAGGCGGCGCAATACATGCCCTGCACCATCAGCACCGAATCGGCCAGCGAACGCCCATCCACCTCGCGCACGGTGGTGAACACCTGCTGCTCCACCGGGTCGTCCAGCACCGCGAAGTCGTCGGTCACCGTGAGCGAGCCCCGGTGCTCGCCCAGCAGGCCACCTGGCCCCCAAGCTGCTTGCGGGCCAGGCGCTGGCGCGCCAACCGCTGCTGCGTGGCGAGCAGCGGTCATCCCCGGCGAGGACGCGGTCACGGCTGGATTCATACCGCTAAGGTACGCCAGTTGGTCTCCATGCTGCTTGACATATATCAAGCACAGCCGCGCATTGTTTGCTAGTCTTGTACCGACAAGCCGCAACAACAACCGAGGAGAGAAGCATGTACAAGCGTATTCTGGTCGCCACCGACGGCTCCGACCTCTCGAACATGGCCGTGGACCACGCCATCCAGCTGGCCGATATGACCGGTGCCGACGTGGTGGCCCTGCGGGTGGTTCCGCGTTATCCGCAAACCTACTTTGAAGGTGGTGTGGCCCTGGCGGCCACCGAGGTTGCGCGCATCGAAAAGCAGTGGCAAGAAGAAGCCATGCAAACAGTGAACGCGGTGAAGTCGGCCGGGCAGCTGAAAGAGGTCAAGGTGAAACCGGTCACCGCCAAGTCGGACCTGATCGCCGAGGCCATCATTGCCGCCGCCAAACGCAACAAATGCGATCTGATCGTGATGGCCTCACACGGCCGCCGGGGTCTCAAACGTTTGCTGATGGGCAGCGAGACCCACCAGGTGCTCACCCATTCGCACATCCCGGTGCTGGTGCTGCGTTAAGCCCGAACGCCCGACCCGACGCGGCGGGCGTGATCGAAAACCAGGGCCGGCTCAGAGCCCCAGATCGCTGCCGGGCAGTCGGCGCGGCGCATCGGCTTCGGCCGCACCAATGCTGGCGGCCAAAGAATTGGCCTGCTCATCGACGCGCTGGCCCAGGCGGGCCTCCACCGCGTCCACCTGCTCACCGAGATTTTTGAAGTCTTTTTCGAGCTGCTGATTGACCTGGTCGAAGGCACCGTCCAGGTGCGACTTGAGCTCG
>NZ_JBFJMY010000193.1:0-7525 GCF_041633695.1 Hydrogenophaga sp. | reverse complement strand
GGGCACGGCGTCCCAGCCCTCGTGGTATTCCACGCGCGGCTCGCAGACGGTGACCTGGTAGTCGAGCATGACGGCCATGCTGGCCAGGTAGCGCGAGAGCTGGCCGCCACCGATGATGAGCAGGCGCAGGCGTGGGCCGTGCACGGTGGCGAGCGTGGCGCCGTCGAAGCTGACGCGGTCGCCATCAACGGTGGGCGCGTGGCGCACCAGGCCGGTGGCCATGTCGAGCCGGCGCTGCACGCGGCGGTGGTTTTGTATGTCGGCCAGCAGTTCGCGCAATTGGGATTGCGGCGAAAGCGGCTCCAGCACGATTTGCACCGTGCCGCCGCAGGGCAGGCCAAAGCGGCGCACTTCTTCAGCGGTCTGTCCGTAGGTGGTGGCTTCGGGCAGGCGCAGGGCGAGTTCGCCGCGTGCCACGCGGCCGATCAGGTCGTCTTCGATGCAGCCGCCCGAGACCGAGCCGGCCACCTGGCCGTCGTCGCGGATGATCATGAGCGAGCCGGGCGGGCGCGGGGCCGAGCCCCAGGTCCGCACCACAGTGCCGAGCACCACGCGCTGGCCGCGGTCCAGCCAGTCGAGCGCGGTGCGGATGACGTCGATGTCGATGGATTGCATATCAGTGGCCCTGTTGGATTGGCTCGGAGGGGGGCGGTGTGGTCTGTGGCCAACGCGGCGTCAAGCCCGTGGCCGCGCTGAATTGTTCCAGGTCGTCGGGACTGTCGAGGTCCATTTGGTAGTGGGCGTTGTTGGTGGGCCAGCGCCATACCGATTCGGGATGCGCCGCCTGCCATTGCCTGCCGCCGAAATCCCCTTGGTTCTGCAGCAGGTCCAGGCGCACGCGAGGCGTGAACAGCACCGGGTTGCCGGGCCGCCCATGCGGTTGAGGAACCAGCATATCGGCGTGGTCCGGGCGTTGTGACCAGGCGTGCAGCAGTGCGGCGATCTCCGGCTGGCCGATCATGGGCATGTCGGCCAGCGCCACCAGCACGCCGCTCAGCCCATCGGGCAAACTGGCCAGCCCCGCGCGCAGCGAACTGGCTTGGCCCTCGGCAAACCGGGGGTGGTGCACCTGCTGCACCGGCAGTCCGTGCAAGGCGGTGGCCACACGTTCGCCGTGGTGTCCGAGCACCACGTTCACGGGCCACAGGCCGCAGTCCAGCAAGGCACAGGCTTGCTGGCGCACCAGGGGCACGCCATCGATTTCCAGCAGGCACTTGGGTGCTCCGCCCATGCGGGTGGCCGTGCCGCCAGCCAGCAGCACCGCGCCCAGCCTGGCGCTGTCGCTGTTTGGGGGCGATGATGGTGTGGTCGGGTGCACGGGCGTGGCGTTTTCAAAGCGACAGGTCAAAGCGGCTGAGCGACGAACCGTTCGCTCACTCGTGTGCAGGCCGCTTGGCGGGGCCATGCGGGCCAAGATTAACGCAGACCAGGGCTTCGCATACACTTGAAGGCTGTTTTTCGAGGTATTTCATGAGTCTGCAATGTGGCATCGTGGGCCTGCCCAACGTCGGCAAATCCACCCTTTTCAATGCCTTGACCAAGGCCGGCATCGCCGCTGAAAACTACCCCTTCTGCACCATCGAGCCCAATACGGGCGTCGTCGAGGTGCCCGATACGCGTCTGGCACAGCTGGCCCAGATCGTGGAGCCCGAACGTGTGGTTCCGGCCATCGTGGAGTTTGTGGACATCGCCGGTCTGGTGGCCGGTGCCAGCACGGGCGAAGGCCTGGGCAACAAATTTCTGGCCCACATCCGCGAGACCGACGCCATCGTCAACGTGGTGCGCTGCTTTGAAGACGACAACGTGATCCACGTCGCCAACAAGGTCGACCCGATTGCCGACATCGAAGTCATCCAGACCGAGCTGTGTCTGGCCGACCTGGCGGCGGTGGAAAAAGCCTTGCACCGCGTGAGCAAGACGGCGCGTTCCGGCGACAAGGAATCCATCAAGCAGGTGGCGATTCTGGAGAAATGCCAGCTGGCGCTGAACGACACCCAGCCGGTGCGCACCATCGATTTCAGCAAGGACGAGCTGGTCCAGCTCAAGCAGTTCTTCCTCATCACCGCCAAGCCAGCCATGTTCGTGGCCAACGTGTCGGAAGACGGGTTCGAGAACAACCCCATGCTGGACCGCCTGAAGGCGTTTGCCGACAAGCAGAACGCGCCGGTGGTGGCCATTTGCGCCAAGATCGAAGCCGAGTTGTCCGAGATGGACGATGCCGACCGGCTCGAATTCCTCCAGGAACTGGGCCAGGACGAGCCGGGCCTGAACCGCCTGGTGCGCGCCGCCTACCAGTTGCTGGGCTTGCAGACTTATTTCACCGCCGGTGTGAAAGAGGTGCGCGCCTGGACCATCCACAAGGGCGACACGGGGCCGCAAGCCGCCGGTGTGATCCACACCGATTTTGAAAAAGGCTACATCCGCGCGCAGACCATCGCGTTTGACGACTTCATCGCTTTCAAAGGCGAACAAGGCGCGAAAGACGCGGGCAAGATGCGCGCCGAGGGCAAGGAATACGTGGTCAAGGATGGCGACGTGATGAACTTCTTGTTCAGCAGCTGAGCGCCACCATGACCGAACCCGGCCGGCCCGAACCCCAGCGCCTGGCCAAGCGGCTGGCCGCCCAGGTGCCTTGCTCGCGCAGCGATGCCGAGCTCTACATCGCCGGGGGCTGGGTGCGGGTCGATGGCACGGTGGTCGAACTGCCGCAGGCCCGTGTGCGCGACGAGCAGACCGTGACGCTGGAAGCCAAGGCCCGGCTGGAGCCGCTGGCATCCATGACCCTGGTTTGGCACCAACCGGCCGGGCTGGCACTGCCCGCCGCCTCGCCCATGCCCGACGAAGTGGCCATCAAGGTCTTTACACCCGCCGCCCGGTTTTCGGGCGACCGTTCGGGCGTGCGCCCGCTCAAGGCGCATCTGCACAAACTGCTGCCGGTGTCGCGTCTGGGGGTGGCCACCAGCGGCCTGATGGTCTGCACGCAAAACCCCAGTGTGGTCCGCAAGATCGAGGACGACGGCGCTCAACTCGAACACGAATGGTTGGTCGAGGTGAAGGTCGATCCCGCGCTGGAAGACGACGCGCGGCGCGAAGCGGTGCTGCAGTCGCTCGGCCAGGCGCTGTTCTTTGACGGCTGGGCACTGCCCAAGGCCAGTGCCAGTTGGCAGAGCGAGTTGCGCCTGCGTCTGGCCATCAAAGGCTGCCGACCGGGCCAGGTGCAACACCTGTGCGAGCGCGCCGGCTTGCAGGTGAAAAGCATGCGCCGCCTGCGCCTGGGCCGTATTTCGCTGGCGGGTCTGCCGGTGGGCCAGTGGCGCTACCTGATGCCCTACGAGCGTTTCTGACGCCGCACCACCCAGCCACTGAGGGCCATGGCGCCCAGCATCACCACCAGGCCCACCCAGTGCAGACGCGCCATCAGGCCCTGGGCGATCAGCCCACCGCCCAAGGCCGCACCCAGGGCTTGTCCGCCGTACATGGCCGAGGTATTGAGCGCCACGGTGGCCGGTGCCAGCAGCGGGGCCAATTGCACCAGACGCGCTTGCTGGGCCGAATTGACGGCGAAGCAGCCCAGCGCCCACGGCACCATCACCAGCGCCTGCTGCCAGGGCCCCGCCGTGCCCAGTGGCCACAGCAAGAGGCTGAGCGTGATGGCGGCCAAGGCCAACATCACCGCGTTGGCCGCGCCGAGGCGGTCGATGCGGCGCGTCAAGCCCACGTTGCCGGCCAGGCCAAACAGGCCGAACCACAAAAACAGCAGCGACAGGCCGACGGCACCCACGCCCAGGCTTTGCTGCATATAAGGCGCGAAATAGGCAAACAGCACGAATTGCCCAAACGACATCAGCAGCGTCACGCCCACCACCGGCATCAGCTCGGCCGAGCCCAGGGTCTGCTGCCAGTCTTTGCGTGAGAGCAGCGCCGGGCGTATGCCGGCCGGCATTTCGCGCCAGACCCACCAACTGCACAGCGCAGACATCAACGCGATCAAGCCAAACGCCCAGCGCCAGCCCAGGGTGCCGCCGATCCACGACGACATGGGCATACCCATGACCGAGGCCACCGACCAGCCCAGAAACACGAAGGTGATGGCGCGCCCGCGCTGCGCCTCCCCCACCAGCAGACCCACGCTGGCCGCCGCCTGGGGCGTGAAGATGGCCGGCGCCACCACCGCCAACACGCGCAGCGGCAGCAGCGTGGCGTAGTTGGGCGCCAGGGCGCAGGCCAGCGTGAGCACCGCGTACCAGAGCAAGGAGAGCGCGAGCAGGCGGCGCCGGTCCCAGCCGGCCACCAGCCCGGCGAACACCGGCGCACCCACACCCATGAGGATGGCCGCTGCGGTGATGAGCTGGCCCGCTTGCGGGATCGATACCTGCAGCGATTGGCTGATGTCGTTCAGCGTGCCCGGCACCACCATCACGCCCGCGCCGATGACGAAATTGCCCATCATCAGCGCCCACAGCGCGCGGGGAAAGGCGGCGCCGTTGGCGCCGGGCGTGGAAGCTGCTGAGGTCATGGGGTGAATGTTCCGGGGAACACCCACAACAAGGCTGTCGTCAAGGCGACGTAGCGGGCCAACTTGCCGATGGCCATGTACGCCAGGCAGGGCCAGAACGGGAACTTCAGCCAGCCCGCGACCGCGCACAGCGGGTCACCGATGGCGGGCAACCAGCTCAGCAAGCAGGCCTTGGGGCCGAAGCGGCTCAGCCATTGCAAGGCCTTGACCTGGGTCGGACTGCCACGTGCCTTGTCCACCGCCTTGTGGGCGCCGTAACCCATGAACCAGTTCAAACCCCCGCCCAGCGTATTGCCCACCGTGGCCACCGCGATGGCGGGCCAGAACAGATCCGGATTGAGTTTGATGACCGCAAACAGCGCGGCTTCCGAACCCAGGGGCAACAAGGTGGCCGAAATGAAGGCGATCACGAACAAGGTGCCCAGGCTCGCATCGGGCATGGCCAGCCAGTGCAGAAAGAGGACCAGCCAGTCGGGATAGTGGTGCATGTGGGGTGGACGGTGTGGAGAAAAAACGTGGGCGCACCTGCAACATATCGCCTGCTGAAAAAAGAGGCAGATACAATGCAATGCTCTTTGGGCCTCGCGGCGGACACAGGGTCCGCGTCAGCCGCAGCCTTTGCGCACCACCCCCGATTCTCACACCGCCATGCAACTGGGTCCGTACACCCTGCCCAACGCCTTGTTTGTCGCACCCATGGCGGGGGTGACCGATCGCCCTTTCCGCAAGTTGTGCAAGCAGCTGGGCGCGGGTTACGCGGTCAGCGAGATGGTGACCTCGCGCCCCGATCTGCAAGACAGCCTGAAGACCTCGCGCCGGGCCAACCACGAAGGCGAAGCCGCCCCGATTTCGGTGCAGATCGCGGGCACCGATGCGCAGATGATGGCCGACGCCGCGCGCTACAACATCGACCGGGGCGCCCAGATCATCGACATCAACATGGGTTGTCCAGCCAAGAAGGTCTGCAACAAATGGGCCGGCTCGGCCCTGATGCAGGACGAAACGCTGGCCATGGAGATCGTGCAAGCCGTGGTGAACGCCTGCGCGCCACGGGGCGTGCCGGTCACGCTCAAGATGCGCACCGGCTGGCGCGCCGATGCGCGCAACGCACCCACACTGGCGTTGGCCGCCGAATCGGCCGGTGTGCAAATGCTGACCGTGCATGGCCGCACGCGCGAACAAGGCTACAAGGGTTTTGCCGAACACGACACCGTGGCCCACATCAAGAGCCGGGTGCGCATCCCGGTGGTGGCCAATGGCGACATCAACAGCCCGGAGCAGGCCCGCGAGGTGCTGGCGGCAACCGGCGCCGACGCCATCATGATCGGTCGCGCCGCGCAAGGCCGGCCCTGGATCTTCCGCGAGATCGCCCACTTTCTCGCCACCGGCGAACACCTGCCACCGCCCGACCTGAACGACGTCAAGACCTGGTTGCTGGCGCATTTGCACGACCACTACGCGCTCTATGGCGAAGGCACGGGCGTGCGCAGCGCGCGCAAACACCTGGGTTGGTATGCCCAGTCTTTGCCGCTGCCGCCCGGCGCGGCTGCGGTGTTCCGTTCGCGCATCAACAGCTTGACGACTTGCGAGGCGCAACTGCTGTGCGTGCGCGAGTCGCTGGAGGAATGGGCTGCCAGCCCACTGCAACAAGATCAACAACAAACCGGACACTGGAAACTGGCCGCATGAGCAACAACAACCTACACGACTGTGTGCGCGCCAGCATGCAAGAATTTTTCCGCGACCTGGACGGCACCGATCCCGCTGGCTTGCACGACATGCTGGTCAAGGCGGTGGAAAAGCCCTTGCTGGAAGTGGTCATGGAGCAGGCACAAAACAACCAGTCGCGTGCCGCGCAATGGCTGGGTCTGAACCGCAACACGCTGCGCAAAAAATTGCTGGAGCACAAGCTCATCGACTGAACCGGCGATCGATCGCCGGGCTCGCCGCCTCTTTTCTGTTTACCTTTCACACAAATTTTTCATGCGCGCACTCATTTCCGTTTCCGACAAAACCGGCATCGTCGAACTCGCCCAGACCTTGCACACCCTGGGCGTGGCCCTGATCTCCACCGGCGGTACGGCCAAACTGCTGGCCGAAAACGGCCTGCCGGTGACCGAGGTGGCCGAGGTGACGGCGTTTCCCGAAATGCTCGATGGCCGCGTGAAGACCCTGCACCCCAAGGTGCACGGCGGTCTGCTGGCGCGGCGCGATCTGCCCGAGCACATGGCGGCTTTGAAGACCCACGGCATAGACCCCATCGACCTGCTCATCGTCAACCTGTATCCGTTTGAAGCCACGGTGGCCAAGGCCGGCTGCACGCTCGAAGACGCGATCGAAAACATCGACATCGGTGGCCCGGCGATGGTGCGCAGCGCCGCGAAAAACTGGAAAGACGTGGCGGTGTTGACCGACGCGGCGCAGTACCCCGCCGTGATCGACGAGCTGAAAACCAGCGGCAAGCTCAGCGACAAGACCCGTTTCACCCTGTCGGTGGCCGCCTTCAACCGCATCAGCCAATACGACGGCGCGATCAGCGACTACCTCTCCAGCATCGAATTCGAAGCCGGTGCGAGCGTGCCCAAAAGGAGCGCCTTCCCCGGCCAGGCCAATGGCCGCTTCATCAAGCTGCAAGACTTGCGCTACGGCGAAAACCCCCACCAGGCCGCCGCTTTCTACCGCGACCTGTATCCGGCGCCGGGCTCGCTGGTCACGGCCAAGCAGTTGCAGGGCAAGGAACTCAGCTACAACAACATCGCCGATGCCGACGCGGCCTGGGAATGCGTCAAGAGCTTTGACGTGCCTGCCTGCGTGATCGTGAAGCACGCCAACCCCTGCGGCGTGGCCATGGGTAAAGACGCGCTGGAAAGCTACAGCAAGGCCTTCCAGACCGACCCCACCAGCGCCTTCGGCGGCATCATCGCGTTCAACCGCCCGGTGGACAAAGCCGCTGCCGAAGCGGTGAGCAAACAGTTTGTGGAAGTGCTGATGGCACCGGGCTACAGCGAG
>NZ_JBFJMY010000192.1:0-7534 GCF_041633695.1 Hydrogenophaga sp. | reverse complement strand
TACAGCACCGACAGCAGAAACGCGGTGAGCTTGTTGCGCATCAGGTTGACACCCAGCGCTTCGGCCAGATCGTCGCCGTTGCGAATGGCCACAAAAGTCCGCCCCATCAGCGAGTTGACGATGCGGCGCATGACCCAGACGCCGACCACCAGAAAGAACAGCACCAGGTAATAAAGCTTGGTGGGCGTGTCGAACGTGAGCGGCCCGACCGCGCTGGGCCCGGGAATGCCGATGATGCCGACGGTGCCATGGGTCAGGCTTTCCCACTTTTCAATCACAAGGTACAGGATGGTGCCCACGCACAGCGTGAAGATGGAGAAGTAGTGCCCCTTGAGGCGCAACGACACCCAGCCCAGCGGCAAGCCGACCAGCACGGTGACCACGCCCGACAGCACAAAGGCGATCCAGAAATGCACCCCGTAGTCCACCGTCAGAATGCCCAAGGTGTAGGCGCCCACGGCCATGAAGCCCGCGTGGGCCAGATTGAACTGGCCGGTGTAGCCGGTGATGAGGTTCAGGCCAATGGTGGCGATGGCGAAAATGTAGGCGGTGGACATCACCGTGAGGTGGTAGTCGTTGCCCGCCAGCAGGGGAAATGCGATGCCGGCCGCGATCAGCAGCAACCAGCCCAGCTTGCCTTCTAGGAATTTCATGCTCAGCGCGCTCCGTTGGTGAACAGGCCTTGGGGGCGCAGCGACAGGATCACCACCAACAGCACGAAGGAGATGATGTCTTTGTAGTCGGTGGAGATGTAGAAGGCGCCAAAGGATTCGGCGAAGCCGATGATCAGGCCGCCGACGATGGCACCGGGCACACTGCCCATGCCGCCCAAGATGATGATGACGAAGGCCTTGGTGATCACCAGATGGCCCATGGCGGGATAGACCAGGTTGATGGGCGCATACAGCGTGGCGGCCACGGCGGCCAACATGCCGGAGATGGCGAAGGTAAGCATGGCCACGCGGTTGGCGTCGATGCCGACCAGCGAGGCGCCGTCGCGGTTCTGCGCCATGGCGACAATGGTCGAACCGGTCACGGTGCGCGTCAGGAACAGCTGCAGCACGGCCATGATCACAAAAGCGCCGGCGATGATCATCAGGCGCTGCACCGGGGCGGTGACACCCGCAATTTCAATGATGCCGTTAAAAGGCGTGGGCATGCGCAGGAAGTCCGCACCCCAGAGGGCTTGTGCACCGGCTTCCAGAAAGAGCAGCAGGCCGATGGCCGCGATCATGGGGTGCAGGCCGGAGGCATGGCGCAGCGGATGGAACACCAGGCGCTCGGACAACGCAGCCAGCACGGCCACCACACCGGCGGCACCGGCCATGGCGATCCAGTAGTTCACCTCCCAGCCCGTCATGAGCTTGAGGGCCACGAACGCGCCCACCATGTAGAAGGCGCCGTGCGCAAAGTTCGGCACATGCAGGATGCCGTAAACCAGGGTCAGCCCCAGCGCCACCAGGCTGTAGATGCCGCCCAAGGTCAGGCCGTTGAGCACCTGTTGCAGAAACACGTCCATGGATCAGGCCCTTTTCACGGTGGAGAGAAGACCACCGGACGTCGGTGGACGGGATTCGAAAAACGGCATCAAAAACAGCTCCTGTGGTGGGAATGGGCTTGCGGCTGGTGCCGCCTATTGGCGGTCCACACGCGTTTGCACCCGTTCTGCGTTTTGGAATTCAGTCGGGATTCTATGCTGCAGAGTGAAACTTTAACCAAGGGGTAAACCCGCGTCTCAAAAGCGACTGCACCCACTGGACAAGGGCTATTTACCTCTTGTATCTAACGATATTCCTCATCCGTCTTGGGTTTGAAAAGCATGCTTGCCGATTTATTATCTATGGTTTAAATTCTGCACTGCAGTTTTATATTCCGTTTTTAAATACATAAAAGCACCACCATGGATCTGAACTTCACCGCCGAAGAAGAGGCATTCCGCGCCGAGGTGCGCGAATTCCTCGCCGACAAACTCGACCCGCGCGTGGCCGACAAGGTGCGCAACGGGCAACGCCTGAGCCGCACCGACATGAACGGCTGGCACAGCGTGCTGGCCGAACGCGGCTGGCTGGCCAGCCACTGGCCCGAGAGCTGGGGCGGCCCCGGTTGGGGCCCCATCAAGGGCTTCATCTTTGAAAACGAATGCGCGCTCGCGCACAGCCCGCGCATCGTGCCCTTCGGCGTCAACATGCTGGGGCCGGTGCTCATCAAGTTCGGCAACGAAGCGCAGAAGCAGCATTGGTTGCCGCGCATCCTCGACGGCTCCGACTGGTGGTGCCAAGGCTATTCGGAGCCCGGCGCGGGTTCCGACCTGGCGGGGGTGAAAACATCGGCCGTGCGCGGCAGCGATGCGCAAGGCGAGCACTACATCGTGAACGGCCAGAAAACCTGGACCACGCTGGGCCAGCACGCCAACATGATCTTCTGCCTGGTGCGCACCAACCGCGAAGCCAAGAAGCAGCAAGGCATCAGCTTTCTGCTGATCGACATGAACACGCCCGGCGTGGAGATACGCCCCATCCTCACGCTGGACGGCGAACACGAGGTGAACGAGGTGTTTTTCACCGACGTGCGCGTGCCGATCGAGAACCTGGTGGGCGAAGAAGACAAGGGCTGGACCTGCGCCAAATACCTGCTCACCTACGAGCGCACCAACATCGCCGGCGTGGGTTTTTCCATCGCCGGCCTGCAGCAGCTCAAGCGCGTGGCCGCCAGCCAGATCCGCGACGGCCGGCCATTGATCCAGGACCCGAGCTTTGCCGCCCGCCTGGCGCGGGTGGAGATCGATCTGGAGAACATGAAGACCACCAACCTGCGTGTGCTCGCCGCCGTGGCCGGTGGTGGTGTGCCGGGCGCCGAGAGTTCGATGCTCAAGATACGTGGCACCGAAATCCGGCAAGAGATCTGGTCCTTGCTGCGCCGGGCCATGGGCCCACACGCCCGGCCCTTCATGGAAGAAGCGCTGAGCGGAGGCTACGACGGTCCCACGGTGGGACCACGCGAAGCCGCCTCGGCCGCGTCCCGCTACTTCAACAACCGCAAGCTGTCGATCTTTGGCGGCTCCAACGAAATCCAGAAAAACATCATCGCCAAGATGATCCTGGGCCTGTAAACCTCCACGCACGAAACCACCATGGACTTTCAACACACCGAAGACCGCCGCATGCTGGCCGACAGCCTGGACCGATACCTGCGCGAGCAATACGCGTTCGAGACCCGCCAAGCCATCGCCGCGTCACCCGAAGGCCACAGCCGCAGCACCTGGAACGGCCTGCTGGAACTGGGCGCGCTGGCCGCGCTGTTCACCGAAGCGCAAGGCGGCATGGGCGGCGCCGGCCTTGACATCGCCGTGGTGTTCGAGTCGCTGGGCCGTGGCCTGGTGGTCGAACCCGTGGTGGGTGCCTTGATGGCCGGGCAGGCCCTCGCCGCCTCGGGCGACCCACGCACCGCCGCCGAACTCGAAGCGCTGATCGGCGGCGAGCGGATCATCCTCATGGCGCACGAAGAAGCCGACACCGGCGCCGACCCCAGCCGCGTGAGCGTGAGCGCCACGCCAGTGGATGGCGGCTGGCAGCTCGCGGGCAGCAAGGTGGTGGTGCAACAGGCACACATGGCCGATGCCTATGTACTCAGCGCGCGCACCGCCGGTGCGCCGGGCGACGCGCACGGCCTGAGCCTGTTCTTGCTGCCGGCCAACACCCTGGGTCTACACAGCCAGGGCTACGCACTGGTCGACGGCGGACGGGGCGCCGAACTGCAGCTGGATGGCGTGAGCTTGCCCGGCAGCGCCTTGCTGGGCAAGCAGGACCAGGCGTTTGCGGCCCTGGAGCGCGCCGTGGGTTGCGGTCTGCTTGCGCTGGCCGCCGAAGCGCTGGGCGCCATGGAATGCGCCAAGCACGACACGCTGGAATACCTGCGCACCCGCAAACAGTTCGGCGTGCCCATTGGCAGCTTCCAGGCCTTGCAGCACCGCATGGCCGATCTGCTGTTGGAAGTGGAACAAGCGCGCTCGGCGGCCATCAACGCCGCCGCCGCGCTCGACGGCGAGCGCGGCGCACGCGAGCGAGCGCTATCGGGCGCCAAATTCACCGTGGGCCGCGTGGGCACCCTGGTGGCCGAAGAAAGCATCCAGATGCACGGCGGCATCGGCATGACCTGGGAACTGCCACTGGCCCACTACGCCAAGCGCCTGATCATGATCGACCACCAGCTCGGCGACGAAGACCAGCATCTGGCGCGCTTCGCACAGCTGGGCCTGGCGGCTTGAGAGGCTGCGCCGCTGCGGTGATCTGAGAGGCTTGGAGAAGCGGCACCCGAACGGCCCGCCGAGGCACTGCCCGCAGATGGAACAAACCGCGCACCTGAGCCGGACAGTGTTCGGCATGGGCGTGCGGGAAGATCAGTGAAGCAAGCCTTGCCGGACCGCGTACAGCACGAGCTCGGCGGTGCTACCCAGGCCGAGCTTCGCCAGTAGATTCACGCGGTGGGTGCTGACGGTTTTGACGCTGATCATCATTTCTTCGGCGATCTCCGTCACCGACATGCCCCGGATCGTCATCAGCATGATTTGATGCTCGCGCACGGACAGGCGCTGGTGCAACGGCCGCTCGTCCACACCGCGAAGCTGGTCGCGCACGTGCCGGGCTGCGCCCACGCTGAGATACAAGCCACCGCCCGCGACCGTGCGAATGGCCCGCACCATCTCCTCTGCCGCTGAGTCTTTTGCCAGGTAGCCGCGTGCGCCCGCCTGCACAGCGACCAGCGCATATTGTTCTTCTGGATACATGGACAACACCATGACCGGCGGGCAATTCTGCATCCCCCGCAGAGAAGCGAGAACATCGAGGCCGCTGCGCCCTTCCATGTTGATGTCGAGCAGCATCACGTCGAATTTGCGCGCGCGAATGAGGTCAAGCGCCTCCCCGCCATTGGATGCCTGGGCCGCCACGCGCATATCGGGTTCATCGTCGAGCAGGCGGCCGACGCCTGATCGAAAGATGGTGTGGTCGTCTGCAACAAGCACCTGAATCACGGAGGGCCCTAAATCAGCAGCGGCGTCTTCAGAACCAGGCGGGTCCCCCGCCCGCGCGCCGCGTCGATCACGAGCTCCCCGCCAATCTCGCGCGCCCGCTCCGACATGCTGAGCAAACCGAGTGAACGGGGGGCGAGCGTCGAAGGAACGAATCCCACGCCGTCGTCGCGCAACTCCAGTACAAACCAGTTGTCCTGCTCCTCCAGCGACACGGCAACCTGTTGCGCTTGCGCGTGCCGTGCGACGTTGGTCAATCCTTCGTAGAAAATCCGGTAGACAGCAATCGAGCGTTTGGGCGAGAGCCGCAGCGGAACATCCCGACCCGTGAGGGTATGGGGAATCCCCGAGCGCGCGGAAAACTGCTCAAGATCGCGAGCGATCGCGATCCCGAGGCCATCGTGATCGAGCGCACTGGGTCGCAGCGACTCGGAAATGGCCTTGACCCTTTCGATGATGTCCTGTGTCAACCCCAGCGCATCTTGCGTCATGCCGCGCAGTTCTTCGGTCTCCATCCTGCGCGCAATGCGGGACACATCCATCTTGAGCGCAGTCAGCATGCCACCCAGTTCGTCGTGCACGTCGCGGGCAAAGGTGAGTCGTTGTTCCTCCAGCTTGCGGCTGGTATAGGCCGTCAACTCCTGCAACTGTTCGCGAGAACGCCGAAGCGCGTCGTCCTGTGCGACCCGCTCCGAAATGTCGATGCCAACGCCACCCACCGCCGGTCTTCCGCGAAAGATCATGCGTGAGCCGTGGATCTCGATGTGCACGATGTGACCGTCCTTGTGCACGCCGCGGGTGTGGAACCGCATGCTCTGGACTTCGCCTGTCAGGCGCTGGTAGTAGCGGTGGAGCACCGTGTCGAGGAAGTCGGGTGCCACCAACTCGCGCAGGTGCATACCGACGAGTTCTTCCGGCGTGTAGCCAACCATGCCTGCCCAAGTCTTGTTCGAGTAAACGAAGCGCTCGTCTTGCATCACGTAGATGCCGGCCAGCGCCTGCTCGATGATGGCTTGGAAAGGCACTTCCGGCGCGTGTTCTCCCTCAGCTGTGTGCATCGTGTGGATTCTAGGAGCGGAGCGAAACGGCGCCCAACGGGGTTTCCCTAGGCGCCGACACTCAGCTGGACGCGCAAGTGAACGAAGCCGCGTCGTTGACGTCTCCAGCGCCTTTGTAGCGTGGGAAGCGCGGATACTCGCACAGGGGTCGCGTGCGCCCGGGCACGCCAACGGAATCGGTCACGAGCTGGCCACTCGGAGCCACGCCGCCCTCCGACCAGCGCTCGAGAGCCGTGAGCGAATCCCATGCGGCATTGAAGACGGAGCTGACGGCATGGCCGTAGCCTGGAACTTCATAGTAGCGTGCGAACCCGTCGACGGTGGTGGCGCCAAACTGCCGCTGCAACCGCTGGTAGTACATCTGCGTCGCCTGCGTGGAGACGAGCACATCCGACATGCCGTGCGCCAGCAGCAGCTTGCCACCACGCGCAACAAAGGCCGAGATGTCGGTACTGGTGTCGAGCCGGATACTGAGATCGCTCAGACGCGAAGCCCACGGACCCGGGGTCTCCGGATCCAAGCTCAGCGAGCGGAAGGACGCGTCGCGGGTCACCGCGTACTTGACGAACTGGTCGAGAAACTGCCCAACGTAGGGCGCGCCCGATGTGGGCATGGGATCGCCAGGCGGCACCGTCCCAAGGCCCAGGAAGGTGACGACGGGCTGCACCGGTGAGCTGCCCGAATTCCCGAAATCGCTTCCCCACACGTTGTACCCGGGGTATCCGGTCTCGCCACTGGCGAGGGGAAAGTTGAATCTGGTGCCCGATGCAAACACCTTGAAGGCGTTGATCTGCGCATCCGAGAGACAGTTGTCACCTGTGTCGGCACCCGAGGCACAGCGCAGCGGTGCGCCGTCCAGCGTTGCGGTGGTCGGGTCGAAAATGCTGTTGCACTGCACTTGCTTGCCAATCAGGCCGTCGGCCACACCGTCGAGCGCGTCGCAGGCTTGGAGCGCCGATCGGGTCAGGGCGAGCCGTTTGGCCTGGTTCGGATAGGCGCCGGGCTGCGCCAGCGTGCGGTTGATCTTCTGTCCGAACAGCAGTGCCGACAGGTCGTTCCACGCTGGGAACCAGGCGATAGCGCCGTCCCAGTCGGCAGGCCAGCGCTGGATCGCAGCCAGGGCTTCTCGACCGCCGGTGGAGCCCCCGGCGAAATAGGATTTGCTTGGCGCAGCGGCGTAGCGCGACCGGACTAGGTGGATCGCGGCATCCCTGGTCTTCTTCAGCGCATCGCCTTCGAAATTGCGCAGTGCTTCGTCGTTCGCGAACGACGAAGCATCCTGCGAACCAAAGGCGTTGCCCTGGTGTCCAGAATCGCTGGCAAAGGTCGCGTAGCCGCGGCCAAGCGGTTTCAGTTGGCCAACGGGGCCGGCCGGCACGTTGCCGGTCACGTCGGGAATGGAGCCGTTGAAGCCCCCGCCGCCAACCATCATGGTCTTGGCATTCCAGTT
>NZ_JBFJMY010000191.1:0-7575 GCF_041633695.1 Hydrogenophaga sp. | reverse complement strand
TCATCAACGATCTGAAATCGCGCGGCGTGACGATCGTCTACATCTCGCACCGGCTGGAAGAGCTGATCCGCATCGGCGACTACATCACGGTGCTGCGAGACGGTCGCATCACGGGTTCTTCCGAGATGTCCGCGGTGGACGTGCCTTGGATCGTGAAGCAGATGGTGGGTGCCAGCACCCGCAATTTTGCGCGCGCTGAAGACCACGCCTTTGGCGACACGGTGCTCGAGGTGGCCCATGTGTTCCTGCCACGCCCCGGTGCACCTGGTTATTTGGTGGACGACATGAGCCTGACGCTGCGTGCCGGGGAAATTGTGGGCATCTATGGCCTCATGGGAGCAGGGCGCACCGAGCTCTTTGAGTGCATCTTCGGTTGCCATCCCGAGCAGGCGCGGGGCAGTGTGAAGCTGTTGGGCCAGGAGTTGATCGGAAAGGACGTGGCCGCTTGCATCCAAAACGGGTTGGCGCTGATCCCCGAAGACCGCAAAGCAGACGGGTTGGTGCACTCCATGTCGATCTCGGAAAACCTCACGCTGGCCAATCTCTGGCGCATGGCCAAACGCGGGCACCTCCGTCCGCAGACCGAAAGCGACGCAGCGCAACGCTTCATCCAGTCGCTGTCCATCAAGGCCAAGCGGCCCGAGCTGGAGGTCGGTTCGTTGTCGGGTGGCAACCAGCAAAAGGTGGTGATCGGTCGTGCCCTGATGACCGATCCCAAGGTGTTGCTGATGGACGAGCCCAGCCGGGGCATCGACATCGGCGCCAAGGCCGACGTGTTCAAGGTCATGCGCGACCTGGCCAAGTCTGGCCTGGGCATTCTTTTTGTGACCTCCGATCTGGAGGAGGTCATGGCCTTGTCCGACCGCATCGTCGTCATGTCCAACGGCCGCCTGGCGGCCCAGTTTGGCCTGGGCGAAGCCACCGAAGACGCGGTGGTCCTGGCCTCCAACAGTGGCCAGTTGCTGGCCGCCTAGTTCAAAAATACCAATGTCCATCACCATGACTGCAACCCTTGCAACCCCACCCCTTTCGCCAGCGCCCACCTCAACGGGGGACAGTGCTTTGCTGCTGATTCTGCGTTTGCGCACCTTCATTGCGCTGTTTCTGGTCGTGGGCTTCTTTGCCTTTATGGCGCCCAACTTCGTCAGCGCCGCGAATGCGCTGATCATGTCCAAGCACGTGGCCTTGAACGCGCTGCTGGCCATCGGCATGACCTATGTGATTGTGAGCGGCGGCATCGACTTGTCGGTCGGATCGATCGTCGGTTTGACCGGCATGGTGGCCGGCGGTTTGATCTTGCACGGACTCTCGGTGGGCGACTACGTGATTTACTTCAACGTGGTTGAAATCATCGTGATCTCGCTGGGGGTTGGGGTGTTGGTGGGGGCCATCAACGGTGTGCTCATCACCGTGCTGAATGTTGCGCCTTTCATCGCCACGCTGGGTACGTTGTACGTGGCACGCGGCATCGCGCTTTTGTCCTCGGACGGTGCGACCTTTCCCAACCTGGAAGGCAATGTGGAGCGCGGTACCACTGGCTTTCCCCTGATTGGGACGCTGAACTTTCTAGGCGTTCCGCTGGTGATCTGGTTGCTGATCGCGGTGGGCGTGGGCGCGGCCTACCTTGGCGCGCGCACGCCGCTGGGACGCCACATTTATGCGGTAGGGGGCAACGAACGTGCCGCCATGCTTTCGGGCGTGAAGGTGCGAAAGATCAAGTTTTTTGTGTACATGTTCTCCGGTCTGTGTGCATCCATCGTTGGCCTGGTGATCTCTTCCGAGTTGGTGGCTTCGCACCCGATGACCGGCGAGACCTTCGAACTCAACGCCATCGCCGCCGCCGTGCTCGGTGGTACCTCGATGACCGGAGGCCGGGGCAAGATCGGCGGCACCATCATCGGCGCTTTTGTCATCGGCATCCTGTCCGACGGCCTGGTGATGATGGGTGTGAGCTCGTTCTGGCAGACTGTGATCAAGGGCCTGGTGATCATTGCTGCGGTCGTGGTGGACCAGTTCCAGCAGCGCATGCAACAGCGCATGGCGCTGCAGATGCGCGCGGAGGCCTGAGCATGAGCAGCACTTCCACGCCGCGCAAAGGCGCGCTGATTGGCTGCGGCTTTTTCTCGAAGAACCACTTGCACGCCTGGGCCCAGCTGCCCGGCGCCGAAATCGTGGCGCTGTGCGACGCGAATCCGCAGCGCCTGCAAGAGGCCTCCACCGAATTCGGTATCGACAAGACCTACGCCTCGGCCGAGGAATTGTTTGCCAGCGAGAAACTGGACTTCGTTGACATTGCCACCACCGTGGGCAGCCACCGCGCCCTGGTGGAAATGGCTGCGCGCCAGGGGGTGCCCTGCATTTGCCAGAAGCCGTTCGCCAACACCCTGGACGATGCGGTCGCCATGATCCAGGCCTGCAGACGGGCCGGTGTGCCGCTGATGGTGCACGAAAATTTTCGCTGGCAAAGCTCGATCCAGGCGGTGCGCAAGGCGCTCGACCAAGGCCATATTGGCCAGCCTTTCTGGGGCCGGGTGAGCTTTCGCTCGGCCTACGACGTGTTTTCGGGCCAGCCCTACCTGGCCACCGAAGACCGCTTCATCCTGCAAGACCTGGGCATCCACATCATCGACATCGCGCGCTTCCTGTTTGGCGAGGTGGCGACCATGAGCGCCAGCACGACGCGCATCAACCCGAAGATCCGCGGCGAAGACGTGGCCACTCTGCTGATGAAACACAGGTCCGGCCTCACCAGTGTGATCGATTGCAGCTACGCGACGGCGAACACCAAGGAGCTGTTTCCGCAAACCCTGATCGAGATCGATGGCGCTTTAGGAACACTGCGCCTGGGTGCCGATTACCAGCTCACCATTCACGTGAAAGATGGCGACACGCAAGTCGTGGATTGCGCGCCTCCTCTGCACGACTGGGCGCAGCGCCCCTGGCACAACATCCAGGACAGCGTGCTCAACATCCAGGCCCACTGGTTGCAATGTTTGTCCGATGGCAGGGAACCGCAAACCTCGGGGGCGGACAACTTGCGGACCCTGCTGCTGGTTGAAAAAGCCTACGAGTCGGCCGCCGGTCAGCAAAAGACGATCGACATCGTGAAGGAGACGCCGCCGTGCTGAAAGGTCTGCCCGCCTGGATGTCCGCGGACTTGCTTTGGGTGCTGGCCGCCATGGGCCATGGCGACCGCCTGGCCGTGGTGGACCGGAACTATCCCGGGTATTCAACGGCGAGCCAGACCATGAGCACCCGGCATGTAGAGCTCAACGGCACCGATGTGGTGGAAGCCGTTCGGGGCATTCTCACGCTATTTCCCTTGGACTCCTTCGTGCCGTTTCCGTTGAACTGCATGGAGCCGGTGGATCGGTCGGGCGTGCTGCTGCCGGTGCAGTCCGAGGTGTTGTCAGCGTGCGAGCTGGCCGAGGACCGACCCATTCCGATGTTGCCGCTGGAGCGTTTCGACTTTTACGAGGCGGCAAAACGGTGTTTCGCTGTGGTCCACACCACCGAATCGCGCCCCTATGGGTGTTTTCTGCTGACCAAAGGGGTGGTGTTTGACGAGTGAGTGTGGTGGCTTGCTGTTCCTGTGGCGTCAACATGCCCGGGGCGCTTGCGTTGAAGCCTCTTAAACTCTAGATTTTCAGGCCCGCACCCGGAGCAACGCCATGTCATCAGGACCCATTCAACGTCGAAAGCTCTACCAGGAGGTGCAAGACCGGTTGCTGGAGCGCATCCGCAGCGGAGAGGTTCCGTCCGGCGAACAGTTGCCGTCCGAACGCGATCTCATGGACGAGTACCAGGTGGGCCGGCCGGCCATTCGCGAGGCTTTGCAGGCGCTGGAGCGCTCGGGCATCGTTTCGATCAGCCACGGTGAACGGGCCCGGGTGGCCGTGCCGACGGCCGAATCGCTGGTGGAGCAAATCGCCAGTGGTGCCCAGCACCTGTTGCGTTCCGATCCGAACTCGCTGGAGCACCTGAAGGAAGTGCGCGTGTTTCTGGAGTGCGGCATGGCCCGCATGGCCGCTGAACGGTCCGACCCCGCGAGCATGAAGCTGTTGCGCCAGCGCCTGGACGAACACCACCGGGTGACCGATTCGCCACAGCATTTTGTCGAAGGCGACATGGGCTTCCACACCCAGATTGCGGCCATGAGCGGCAACCCCATCTTCCCGGTCATCTTGGAGGCGATGCTGCGCTGGCTGGGCGAGTACTACCAGTCGCTGGTGCGTGCGCCGGGTGCAGAGGCGCTGACGCTGGCCGAGCACGATCGCATCGTGCAGGCCATCGAATCGCACGATGCCCAGGGCGCCGAGCAAGCGATGCGCGAGCACCTGATGCGTGCCAATGCCCTGTACCAACGCCTGGTGCGGCCCGAGGGCGAAGCCGAGACCCTGGCCAGTTGAACACCATGAGCGCGACCGTTTTGCCCGCTCCCGCCAGCAGCGATGCCCGTGCTGCGGATGCCTTGCGTGTCTGGGGTACCCCGCAGCGCACAGCGCCGAGCCGGGTGTTGTCGGCGGGCAAGCTGCGTTGCGAATGGAGCGAAGGCAGCATCCGCCACCTGCGTTGGCGCGGTGTGGAGCTGATCCGGGGCATTTCGTATCTGCTTCGTGACACGCACTGGGGCACGGCGCCGTGCGCCGTCGAAGGCTTTGAACTCGATCAGGCGGCCGACCAGTTTGTGGCCCGGTTTGTTCTGGTGATGCGGCTGCCCGAGGGGCGCTTGCGGGCTGCTGCGGTGGTGCGCGGCCATGCGCACGGTCACTTCAGTTTCCAGGTGGACGCCGTGGCGGACGCGGCCCTGTCGACCAACCGCTGCGGTCTGGTGGTGTTGCACCCGGCGTCGGCGGCGGGCGCACCGCTGGAGATCGAGCACACCGATGGCTCGGTCGAAACCGGTTGTTTCCCCGAGCACATCAGTCCGGGACAGGTGGCGTTCAATATCCGCCGCCTGCGCCATGCGCCGGTGCCGGGTTTGAGCGTCGACTGTCGCTTGGAGGCCGAACTGCCGCACGATCCCTTGGGCAAATTCGAGATGGAAGACCAGCGCAATTGGTCGGACGCATCGTTCAAAACCTACGTGGCTTCGCTGCTGGATCCCTGGCCGTATGGGCTGGACGCGCATCGGAAATTCTCACAACAGGTGAGTGTCTCGGTGAGCGACGCGAGCGCGGCCAATCAGGACCGCGCCGAGTCGCGGTCCGAGCCGGTCCGCGTGGCCATGGGTGAAGCAACGGGGCTGCGACTGCCCGCGATGGGCTTGGGTGTTCCCCTGGGGTTGAAGCAGATGACGGCGGCCGAGCGCGCAGCGGTGCTGGCGTTGAAGCCCGTCTGGCTGGTGGCCGAAGCCGATGCTTCGGATCTGGCTGGTCTGCACGAGCAGCTGGCGGCGCTGACAAGCCTGGCGCAGGCATCGAAGGCGCTGGTGCAGCTGGATGTGATCTGTCCATCGGGTCAAACGCCTGAGGATGTGGCGTCCCGGGTGGCCAAGGCCTGCGAGTTGGTCGGTCTGCGTCCGGCAGCGGTGCGCGCCTGCCCCGCGCCGTATCTGAAGAGCTACCAGCCTTCGGACCTCTGGCCCGAGGGTCCCGGTCTGGAGGCGCACGCCCAGGCCTTTTCTGCTGCGTTTCCCGAGGCTCGTGTGGGCGGTGGCATGCTGACCTATTTCACCGAGCTCAACCGCAAGCGTCAGTCGCCCGAGCACCTGGACTTCGTGGCGCACACCACCACACCGCTGGTGCACGCAGCCGACGATGTGTCGGTGATGCAGACCCACGGGTCTTTGGCCAGCATCGCGGCCAGCGTGCACGCGATCTGGCCCGGCCTCGCATACCGGTTGGGCCCTGTGACGGTGGGCATGCACCGCAATCCCTATGGCGCACGCACCGCAGACAACCCGTTGCGGCAGCGTATGGCCATGGCGCCGGACGATCCGCGTCACCAGGCGGCTTTTGGTGCGGCCTGGCTGGTGGGCTATGCGGCGGCGGTGCAGCAGGCTGGCATCGAGGTGCTGAGCTTCCTCCATTCACACGGTGTCAGTGGCCCGACCTTGCGCGACGACATGCCCGATTGGGAGCCCGGCGCCTGTGTGCCGGCCTGGCGCGTCCATCACCTGCTCGTTCGCGCCTCGGGCTGCGCACTGCACCGGTTGAACGGCTTGCCCGGTCGGCTGGCGGGGTTGGCATGGGCTTCGTCCGATGGTGTGCAGCACCTGCTGTTGGCCAATCTCGGCGCTGAAGCACTCGGGGCGGTGGTGGATGGCGCCTGGGTGGTCAGCGACCTGAGCGTGCCCAGCACGGCGCAGGCGCTGGCGGCCGTCGCTCCAGTCAAAGATGCCGCAGACGCTTCGACGGTGGCCACCCGCATGCCCCTGCGGTTCGCGGCATACGAGGTCCTGTCGCTGACGCGGTGACCCTTGACACCCATTCCTTTTTTTTACCCTGCCTGGTCTGATGACGATGCCAAAAAACACGCCAAACCCACCCCAACCCCGTGCCAGCGATGGCCGTATCCGCGCCACCTACTGGGTCGAAACCCCGTTCCCGTTGGAGGCGGCGGTGGCCGTGCTCGCAGGCGAACAGTCCTGCGGCACCTTTGCCCGGTTGCCAGGCGAAACCGACGAGCTGCGCGAGGCTGCGGGTGCGGTGGTGGAGCGGATCACACCGCTGGAGGTGGTCGATCAACCCTCGCTGCCGGTCCGCGCACTGCCGTCGAAACTGGGTACCCACCCGAGGTTCCAGCGCGCGGAGATCGAGGTGTCGTGGCCTTTCGACAACCTGGGCGCTTCCTTGCCCAACCTGATGGCTACCGTCGCCGGCAACCTGTTTGAGTTGCGAGAGTTCTCCGGACTGCGCCTGCTCGACCTGCAACTGCCGCCTGCGTTCGCACGGCGCTACCAGGGTCCTCAATTCGGCATCCCGGGCACGCGAAAACTGCTGGGTATCGAGGGCCGCCCCTTGATCGGCACCATCATCAAACCCAGCGTGGGCCTGAGCCCGAAGGACACAGCGGCACTGGTGAAGCAGCTGGTGGACGCCGGCATCGACTTCATCAAAGACGACGAACTGCAGGCCAACGGCCCGCACAGCCCGCTGCGCGCACGCGTCGACGCGATCATGCCGGTGTTGAAGGACCACGAGCAGCGCACGGGCCGCCAGGTGATGTACGCGTTCAACATCACCGACGAGCTCGATGTGATGCTGCAGAACCACGACTACGTGCAGGCCGCGGGCGGCAACTGCATCATGGTCACCGTGGCCACTGTCGGCCTGCCGGCCCTGGTCTGGTTGCGCAAACACAGCCAGCTGGCCATCCATGGGCACCGCGCGGGCTGGGGCATGCTCAGCCGCTCGCCCTACATCGGCATGGACTACCGCGCTTACCAGCAGTTCTGGCGCCTGGCCGGCGTGGACCACCTGCACGTCAACGGTTTGCGCAACAAGTTCAGCGAAGACGATGCCTCGGTGATCCGCTCGGCCCAGGCCTGCACGCGCCCCATGTTCGACGCACCGGCTCCCGGCTGCGAAGTGATGCCGGTGTTTTCTTCCGGGCAGACCGCCGAGCAGGTGG
>NZ_JBFJMY010000190.1:0-7593 GCF_041633695.1 Hydrogenophaga sp. | reverse complement strand
TCAATCCCCTGGAGATCATCCAGCCCGACATGCTGCAGGTGGATCGCATCATCGCCGAGCGGTTGACCACCGAGGTCCCTCTGGTACGCGAGGTGGCGCAGTACATCATCCAAGCCGGTGGCAAGCGCTTGCGCCCTGCGCTGCTGCTGCTGGTCAGCGGTGCGCTGGGGCATCCGCACCCGGACCGCCACACGCTGGCCGCCGTGGTCGAATTCATCCACACCGCCACGCTGTTGCACGACGATGTGGTCGATGAGTCCACGCTCCGACGCGGCCGCGAAACCGCCAATGAACATTTTGGCAATGCGGCCAGCGTACTGGTAGGCGATTTTCTGTATTCGCGCGCTTTTCAGATGATGGTGGATCTGAACAACATGCGCGTCATGCAAGTGCTCTCTGACGCCACCAACGTCATCGCCGAAGGCGAGGTGCTGCAGCTGATGAACATGCGCGACGCCTCGCTGGACGAGGCCGCCTACATGCGGGTGATCCGATCCAAGACCGCCAAACTGTTCGAGGCAAGCGCCCGCCTGGCGCCGATCCTGGCCGGCGAAGACACCGCCACGGAGGAACTTTGCGCCACCTATGGGCAGGCCTTGGGCACGGCATTTCAGGTGATCGACGACGTGCTGGATTACGAGGGCAACGCCGAAGAGCTGGGTAAAAATCTGGGCGATGACTTGCGCGAAGGCAAGGTCACGCTGCCCGTGATCTGCGCGCTGCGTGGCGCCTCTGAAAGCCAGAAAGAGGTGATCCGAAACGCGATCGAACAAGGCGATCTGGCCCATCTGGACGAGATTTTGTCCATCATCCGCCAGACCGGCGCTCTGGACACCGCACGCACTTACGCCATGGCCGAAGCACAGCGCGCCATGGACGCGGCACAGCGGCTGCCGGTGAATGAATTCAGCGCCGCCTTGCTACAATTGGCGGCCGGGCTTTTGGAGCGCCGCTCCTGAGCCCTTGCGGGACCAATCGCCCACCCGGCAGGGCGTGAAAAAGCTTGCTTGTCGGGGTGTAGCTTAGCCAGGTAGAGCGCTACGTTCGGGACGTAGAGGCCGGAGGTTCGAATCCTCTCACCCCGACCAATCCAAGCTTGTCGGCCCCATCGGGGCCAGAGAAGGCAAGGCAGCAACACTGCCCCCGCCTTGCCGCACCGCTCACACTTGTCTGTTCAAACGGGTTTGACCGTTTTGCGGGCGTCCTCCGCCAACATGCCAACCAGATCGCGTGCAAATGCGGACATGGTCTCCAGGTTGCGCACACAGACATGCATGTGGCGGTCGGCCCAGGCATCTTCCAGTGGAACGATTTGTATGGCCATGGACTTGGCATGGAGATGCACCGCCGACGCAGGCAAGATCCCGACCCCAGCTTGCGCCTCGATCAGGCGGCACGCCGCTTCAAAGTTGCCCACTTGTATGCGCAACTGAAGCTGGCTGTGCGTGCGGTCGCATATCTGCTTCAAAAAGGTATGCAAAGCGCTGGCCTCGTGTAGGCCCACATGCACCAGATCCAGCGTTTCGCTGAAGCCGATGCTGGACCGGTTCGCCAAAGAATGGCTGGAAGGCACGACCAGCACCAGTTGATCGGAGCGGTAGGGAATGATCTCCAGGTTTTCGGTGCTCACGGAACCCGCCACCACCCCGATGTCGGCGTAACCATCCAGCACCGCGCGCACGATGTCGGGACTGGGCATTTCGCGCAGGTGGATGTTGATGTCCGGATGGCTTTGCAGATAGCTGCCCAGCACCGGTGGCAAGAACTCGCACAAGGCGGTGGTGTTGGCGAAGATGCGCAATTGGCCTTTGATGCCGTCCGCGTATTCCTGCATGTCGCCGCGCATGTTCTCGATTTGCGCCAGCACCACCATGGCGTGTTGCACAAAGGCCTTGCCGGGCTGCGTCAATGTCATGCCCTGGCTGCTGCGGTACAGCAATTTGGCCCCCACGCTTTCTTCCAGGTTCTTGATCCGGGTGCTGGCGGCGGCCAGCGAAATGTGCGAGCTTTCAGCGCCGCGGGTGAGGCTGCTGAGTTCGGCCACCCGAACAATGAGGCGCAAGTCAACCAGATCAAAGTGCATGGACAGGGACGTTGTAGCGGTACCAGACCGGCTTCGCAGCCGGGCAACCCATGGGTGCGCGGCGCAAGCGCCGGAAGAGGGTTCAAGCATACCCTTCGGAAATGCCAAAGCACGGCTTTCGAAATCAGAGATTGCGCAGGGAGGCGACTGCACCGACCATAGCGGGCGTGCCCTATCTTGTATTCCCCTCCCGATTCTCATGAGCGACGACGTCCGTACCCTTGATGCTTCCACGCTGGCGCACTTGCGCAGTTGGATCGACCGCACAGAAACCACCCACGACGACATCACCGCAGCGCCGCTGCGTGCCTTGACGGCCACGCTGGACCGCGACGACCCAGACCCGGCGGCGGGCAGCGTGTTGCCCCCCTTGTGGCATTGGCTCTGCTTTCTGCCGCACGCGCGCCAAAGCGCGCTGGGCGCCGATGGGCACCCCAAGCGCGGCGGCTTTTTGCCGCCCGTGCCACTGCCCCGGCGCATGTGGGCGGGTGGGCGGCTGCGGTGGCAGGCTGAGAACCCGCTCCGGGTCGGCGACGCGGTACGACGCATCTCCAGGATCGTGTCTGTTGATCACAAGGCCGGGCGCAGCGGCGACTTGCTGTTTGTGCTGGTACAGCACGAAGTGCACAACGCGCAGGGCTTGGCACTCACCGAAGAGCACGACATTGTTTACCGAGCAGCGGCCCGGGCGGACGACGCGGCGCCCAAACCCGTTGCCGCCGAAACCGGCGCTGTCTGGCAACGCGAGGTGGTGCCCGACGCTGTGCTGTTGTTCCGTTATTCGGCGCTCACCTTCAACGGGCACCGCATCCACTACGACCGAAGCTATGTGACCGAGGTCGAGGGCTACCCGGGCCTGATCGTGCATGGCCCGCTGATCGCAACCTTGCTCGTGGACCTGGTGCGCCGGCAGTTGCCGGAGGCGTGCATCCAGTCGTTTGAATTCCGCGCCGTTCGGCCCACGTTCGACCTGCACCCCTTCCGGCTCCATGGCCAACCGTCGGCCGACGGCAAGACCGTTCGCCTCTGGGCCCAAGACCACGAAGGCTGGCTGACCATGCAAGGCAGCGCGACGCTCGCCTGAGCCCCGGTTACCCAATCACATCAACCACCCCAACTTCATGATCAAAACCGCCCCCGACCAATACCAGGAGATCCGCGACGCCGTGCGTGCGCTGTGCGCCGAGTTTCCAGACGCTTACCACCGCCAGATCGACGAACGGCGCGGCTACCCCGAGGCTTTCGTCGACGCGCTGACCAAAGCCGGTTGGCTGGCCGCCATGATTCCGGCCGAATACGGCGGCTCAGGTCTCGGCCTGGCCGAAGCTTCGGTGATCATGGAAGAGATCAACCGCAGCGGCGGCAACTCGGGCGCCTGCCACGGCCAGATGTACAACATGGGCACCTTGCTGCGCCACGGATCGGCGGCGCAAAAGGCCTTGTACCTGCCCAAGATCGCGACCGGCGAATGGCGGCTGCAGTCCATGGGCGTGACCGAGCCCGGCACCGGCACCGACACCACCCAGCTCAAGACCACCGCGGTGAAAAAGGGCGACAAGTATGTGGTGAATGGCCAGAAGGTCTGGATCTCGCGGGTGCAGCATTCCGACTGGATGATTCTGCTCGCGCGCACCACGCCGCTCGCGGAGGTCAAGAAAAAGACCCAGGGCATGAGCATCTTCATGGTCGATTTGCGCCAGGCGGAAAAAAGCGGCATGACGGTGCGCCCCATTCCCAACATGGTCAACCACGAAACCAACGAGTTGTTCTTCGAGAACCTGGAAATCCCCGAAGAAAACCTCATCGGCAAAGAAGGCGAAGGGTTCAAGTACATCCTCGATGGCCTGAACGCCGAGCGCACGCTGATCGCGGCGGAATGCATTGGCGATGGCTACTGGTTTCTCGACCGGGTGACGAAGTACGTGCGCGAGCGTGTGGTGTTCGGCCGCCCGATCGGGCAGAACCAGGGCGTGCAGTTTCCGATTGCCGATGCCTACATCGAAGTTGAAGCCGCCAACCTGATGCGCTACAAGGCGTGTGAATTGTTCGACGCTGGCCAGCCCTGCGGCGCGCAGGCCAACATGGCCAAGTACCTCGCGGCCAAGGCGAGCTGGGAGGCGGCCAACGCCTGCATCCAGTTCCACGGTGGTTTTGGTTTCGCCACCGAATACGACGTGGAGCGCAAGTTCCGCGAGACGCGCCTCTACCAGGTGGCGCCGATTTCGACCAACCTGATTTATTCCTACGTGGCCGAGCACTTGCTCGAACTGCCGCGTTCGTTCTGAAAGCCGGGCATGACGACACAGTTGCCCGCACTGAAACCCCGGCCGCTGGACGGCATCACCGTGGTCTCGCTGGAACACGCCATTGCCGCGCCGTTCTGCACCCGCCAGTTGGCCGATCTGGGCGCGCGCGTCATCAAGGTCGAGCGGCCCGGTCGCGGTGACTTTGCCCGCGACTACGACACCCGCGTAAAGGGGCTGGCCTCCCACTTCGTCTGGACCAACCGCTCCAAGGAAAGCCTGACGCTGGATTTGAAACAGCCTGACGCCCTGGCGGCCCTGAAACAGTTGCTGCTGAAGGCCGACGTGCTGGTGCAAAACCTGGCACCCGGTGCGGCGGCGCGCATGGGCCTGTCGTTTGCGGCGCTCAGCGAAGCCAACCCACGCCTGATCGTGTGCGACATCTCGGGCTACGGCGACGACGGCCCTTACCGCGACAAGAAGGCCTACGACCTGTTGATCCAGAGCGAGGCCGGGTTCCTGTCGGTCACCGGCACGCCCGAGGTGCCCAGCAAGTCGGGCAATTCGGTGGCCGACATCGCCGCCGGTATGTACGCCTACACCAGCGTGCTGTCGGCGCTGTTGCTGCGCGGCACCACCGGGGTGGGCAGCCATATCGACGTGTCCATGCTCGAAGCGCTGGGCGAATGGATGTCCTTTCCGATGTACTACGCCTTTGAAGGTGCGCCTCCGCCGCCCCGCAGCGGCGCTGCCCACGCCAGCATCTACCCCTATGGCCCCTTTGCCGCTGGCGACGGCGGCACCGTGATGCTGGGCCTGCAGAACGAGCGCGAGTGGAAAGCGTTTTGCGACACGGTGTTGAAGAACCCCGAGCTGGCAGCCGACCCGCGCTTTGACAACAACGCGCGCCGCAACCAGAACCGCGAGGCGCTCAAGGCCATTGTGCTGGCCGCCTTTGGAGCGCTGAGCGCCGACCAGGTCTGCGCTTTGCTGGACCAGGCGCAGATCGCCAACGCACGCATGAACGATATGGCCGGTCTCTGGGCCCACCCGCAGTTGCAAGCGCGTGAGCGCTGGCGCAGCGTGGGCTCGCCCGAGGGCGACATACCGGCCCTGTTGCCGCCGGGCCGCAGCAACGCCTTCGAATACCGCATGGACCCGGTGCCCGCCGTCGGTCAGCACAGCGAGGCCATTCTGGCGGAGACCGGCCTGAGTGCCGCCGCCATTGCCGCCTTGCGCGCTTCGGGCGGGATCTGAATCTCCCGCACCGCACCCACACGCCGCTTGAAAGAACCCCTATGACGTCCCCCAGCGCCCAACTTGCCACCTTTGCCGCCGAACTGCGGTTCGAGCACATTCCCGAGACCGTGGTTCGCAAGACCGAAGACCTGCTGGTCGACTGGTTCGGCTCGGCCGTGGCTGGGCACGGCTCGCGCCCGGTGGACAGCATCGCGCGTTTTGCCACTGCCATGGGTGGAGCGAGCGAGCCCAGCGGCCCATCGGAGGTCATCGTCAACCGACGCCGTACCAGCCCCTATCTGGCGGCCATGGTCAACGCCGCCGCTTCTCATGTGGCCGAGCAAGACGACGTGCACAACGGCTCGGTCTTTCACCCGGCGGCCGTCGTCTTTCCCGCTGCGCTGGCGGTGGCGCAGGCCATCGGAGCCAGTGGGGAACGCTTCTTGACCGCCTCGGTGGCGGGCTACGAAGTGGGTATTCGGGTCGGGGAGTTTCTCGGGCGCTCGCACTACAAGGTGTTCCACACCACCGGCACCGCCGGCACCCTGGCCGCCGCGGCCGCGGTCGGGAATCTGCTTGGCCTGAACAACGCGCAGATGCTGCACGCCTTCGGCTCGGCGGGCACCCAGTCGGCCGGGCTGTGGGAGTTTTTGCGCACCGCGTCCGACAGCAAGCAGCTGCACACGGCCCACGCCGCGGCGGCCGGCCTCATGTCGGCCTACCTGGCCCAGGACGGTTTCACCGGCGCCGCACAGATTTTTGAAGGGCCACAAGGCATGGCCGCTGGCATGTCCAGCGATGCCGATCCCGCCAAACTCGTGGATGGCCTGGGCCAGCGCTGGGCCACGGTGGAAACCTCGTTCAAATTCCATGCGTCGTGCCGCCACACCCACCCCGCCGCCGACGCGCTGCTGCAGGTGATGAAGGCCAACCAACTTCGCCCCGGCGATGTGGCGCGCGTGGTCGCCCATGTGCACCAGGGTGCCATCGACGTGCTGGGCCCGGTGGTCAACCCGAGCACGGTGCACCAGAGCAAATTTTCCATGGGCACGGTATTGGCGCTGGTGGCGCGCTTCGAGCACGCCGACCTCAACGCCTTCGACCTGCACTTCAAAGAAGCCGATACCGTGTCGTTTTGCGACAAGGTCGAGATGCAGCTGGACGACGAGGTGGACACCGCTTACCCGCTGCGCTGGATCGGCAAAGTCACGCTGCACACCACCGATGGCCGTGTGTTGCACGGCCGGGTGGACGAACCCAAGGGCGACCCGGGCAATACCCTGAACCGCGCGGAAATCACCGACAAGGCCTTGCGGCTGGCGGCTTACAGCGGCGGGGCCACACCCACGCAAATGCAGACCGCCATCGATGGTCTGTGGCAAATCGCCAGCGCTGATCGTGTCGGGATTTTGCTCAAGCCATGAACGCACCCACCCTGCCCCTGCTGGCCTCGGTTTGCACTTTTTTGTTTGTGCCCGCCAACCGACCGGAGCGCTTGTCCAAGGCGCTCGACAGTGGCGCGGGCGCGGTGATCGTGGACCTGGAAGACGCTGTGGCACTGGCTGAAAAGTCCACTGCGCGTTTGCAGTTGTCGCAGGCCTTTGCAACCCTGGATGGGGCCGAACGCGCGCGTCTGCTGGTGCGCATCAATGCAGCGGGCACGCCCTGGCACGAAGACGATCTGGCGCTGGTGAGGCAGCTCGCCGCCCAGGATCTGGCCGGGGTGGTTGTGCCCAAGGCCGAGTCTGCGGCACAGCTGACGCATGTGTGGGCGCACGTCGCCACGGCCAGCAACACCGGCCCTTGTGTGCTCTTGCCTCTGGTCGAATCGGCGCAAGGCCTGGGTGCGCTCGATGAGATCGCCAACAGCCCGGGCGTGCTGCGCCTGGCGCTGGGTCACCTCGATTTGCAGGCCGATATGGGCATGCGCTGCGATGCGGACGAAGCCGAGCTGCATCCGGCGCGCTTCGCCATCGTGGCCGCTTCGCGCCGCGCGGGTCTGGCATCCCCAGTGGACGGTGTCACCGT
>NZ_JBFJMY010000189.1:0-7646 GCF_041633695.1 Hydrogenophaga sp. | reverse complement strand
CGGTCTACGTGTTTCTCGCCATTCCGGTGGTGAGCGCGCTGGGCAACGACCCCAAGCGCTTTCTGGAGCGCAACGCCAAACTGCAATGGGGCATCATGGTCTGCGTCTACGGCATGAGCCATGTGCCGGCCTTGCTGTTGCTGAACTTCCCGCGCTTTGACGGCAAGACCGCTTTCCTGGTGTTCTTTCTGGTCATCGTGGTGCAGACCTGCATGCTGGTGCAGCACTTTGCGTCGCGGCGGCTGCGCCACCCGGTGGCGCCCGCCATCAGCGACAGTTTCCACTGGCGCAGCTGGGGCATGGGCTTGCTGGCCGGTGGTCTGCTCGGCGCCTTGCTGGCAGGCATCACCCCGTTCAAACCCTTGCAGGCCATGGGCATGGCGCTGGTGGCCTGCGCCGCCGGTTCGCTGGGGCATCTGGTCATGAAAGCCATCAAGCGCGACCGTGGTGTTCCTCACTGGGGCGCGGCCGGTCGCTCCGTCACCGGCGCCAGCGGTCTGCTGGACCGGGTCGATGCGCTGTGTTTCGCCGCCCCCGTGTTTTTCCATTCGCTGCGCTGGACCTTCGGTCTATGAGCCCGGCCACCCGGACCACCCCATGCGCATACTCGGCATAGACCCCGGCCTGCAATGCACCGGCTTTGGCGTGATCGACACCGAAGGCCCCGACCTGCACTACGTGGCCAGCGGCACCATTCAAACCAGCCCCAAGGACGGCGCCTTGCTGCCCGCGCGGCTGAAGATCCTGTTCGACGGCATCGGCGAAGTGGTGGCGCGCTACCAGCCCGAGGTCTCGGCCTGCGAAATCGTGTTCGTGAACGTGAATCCGCAAGCCACCCTGCTGCTGGGCCAGGCGCGCGGCGCCTGCCTGACCGCCCTGGTGGCCAACCATTTGCCGGTGGCCGAATACACGGCACTGCAACTGAAAAAAGCCGTGGTCGGTTACGGCAAAGCCGCCAAACCGCAGGTGCAGGAGATGGTGAAGCGCTTGCTGAAACTGCCGGGCCTGCCCGGCAAAGACGCCGCCGACGCCCTGGGCCTGTGCATCACCCACGCCCAGGTGAGCCGCTCGCTGATGGCGATCAACAAGGTGACGGCTTCACAGGCACGCACCCATGGCGCTTACAAGGCCGGACGCAGTTATTGATCAGCGCAAGCGCATCCAGAGGCCGTGCCGCAGACCGTCAAGTCGCCAGCAAGCGCTCCAGAATCAGCACCGCAAAAAATCCCAAAGCCGCGAACACCGTCCATTTGGCGATGAGCAGGCCCGAGCGGCGGTAGCGCTCCTGGCTGGTGAAGATGTAGAGCCCAAAGTACATCGCAGCCACGGCCAACAGCAAAAACAACAGCGAGCGGAACAAGACCATGCGGGTTACCAGGCCGGGGCCAGTTGCGCAAATCCCTGGGGCGCTTCGCGTTCTTGGTCGAAGCTCATCACTTCGTAAGCGTCGGGGCGCTCCAACAAGGCGCGCAGCAACAGGTTGTTCATGGCGTGGCCGCTGCGAAACGCGCTGTAGGCGGCCAGCAGCGGCTTGCCCACCACGTAGAGATCGCCAATGGCATCCAGGATCTTGTGTTTGACGAACTCGTCCTGGTAACGCAGGCCGTCGGCGTTGAGCACTTTCACGTCGTCCATCACGATGGCGTTGTCCAGTCCGCCCCCCATGGCCAGGCCGTGTGAGCGCATCATTTCCACGTCGCGCGTGAAACCAAAGGTGCGGGCCCGCGCGATCTCACGGGCATAAGTGCCGCTGCCCATGTCGAACTCCACCCGCTGACCCGAGGAATTCACGGCTGGGTGGTCGAACTCGATTTCGAAGCTGAGCTTGTAGCCGTGGTACGGCTCCAGCCTGGCCCACTTGCTGTTGCGCCCTTCGCCTTCGCGCACCTCCACCGTTTTCAGAAGCCGGATGAAGCGCTTGGGCGCGTTCTGCAGCACGATGCCCGCGCTTTGCAACAAATAGACGAACGAAGCAGAAGAGCCATCGAGGATGGGAACCTCTTCTGCGGTGATGTCCACATACAGGTTGTCGAGCCCCAGACCGGCGCAGGCACTCATGAGGTGCTCGATGGTGTGCACCTTCACGCCGCCATTGGAAATGGTGGACGCCAGGCGCGTGTCGGTGACCGCCGTGGCGCTCACCGCAATCTCGACCGGCTCCGGCAGATCGACACGGCGGAACACGATGCCGGTATCCGGCGCAGCGGGGCGCAGCGTCAGCTCCACCCGCTGGCCGCTGTGCAGGCCGACACCGACCGCTTTGGACAGAGATTTCAGGGTTCTTTGGGCAAGCATCCGGTGATTTTAATTTTTCGAGCGAAATCGTGCTGGCCAGAAAAACTATCCCGGCGATTGCCCGCAGGCAACGCCCGAAGTGTTTCCAGTCGAGAACACCGCGGAACCGGCTCTGCCGGGCCGCAGGTGTTGCCCCCTGGGGGGTGACGCCGCAGGCGGCGCGGGGGGATCAATCGGCTTGTTTGCGCAAGAACGCCGGGATCTCGAAGTCGTCCATGCCGCCGGATGCCAATGCATCGACCTTGGCCGCTGCCTGGGTGCGGTTGGTGCGCCACACGCTGGGCACGGCCATGGAGCCGTAGTCGGGCTGTGCGTGGGCCGTGCCGTTGTTGGCACCTGGGCCGCCCACGGCCGAGTTGATGGTCGGCACGTTGAACGGCACGTTGTCGGTGCCGGTGCGCAGCACCTGCAGGGGTGGCGCGGTGCGGCGCACGCCCTGGCGGCTCAGGCCGGTGGCGACCACGGTGACGCGCATTTCGTCGCCCAGGTTGTCGTCGTATGCCGCGCCGTAGATGACGTGGGCATCGGGCGAAGCGTAGGCACGGATCGTGTTCATCGCCAGCTTCGATTCGGACAGCTTGAGCGAACCCTTGGCCGCCGTGACCAGCACCAGCACGCCCTTGGCGCCGGAGAGATCGATGCCTTCGAGCAGTGGGCAGGCCACGGCTTGTTCGGCGGCGATGCGCGCGCGGTCCGGGCCGCTGGCGACAGCGGTGCCCATCATGGCTTTGCCGGGTTCACCCATCACGGTGCGCACGTCTTCAAAGTCGACGTTCACGTTGCCGTATTCGTTGATGATCTCGGCAATGCCGCCGACCGCGTTTTTCAACACGTCGTTGGCGTGGGCAAAAGCTTCGTCTTGCGTCACGTCGTCGCCCAGCACCTCGAGCAGCTTCTCGTTCAGTACCACGATCAGCGAATCCACATTGGCTTCGAGCTCGGCCAAACCGTTGTCGGCATTGGTCATGCGGCGACCACCTTCCCAATCGAAAGGTTTGGTGACCACACCCACGGTCAGGATGCCCATTTCTTTCGCCACCCGGGCGATCACAGGGGCGGCGCCGGTACCGGTGCCACCGCCCATGCCAGCGGTGATGAAGAGCATGTGCGCACCTTCGATGGCGGCGCGGATCTCGTCCACGGCTTGCTCGGCCGCATCACGGCCCTTGTCGGGCTTGCTGCCGGCGCCCAGGCCGGTGGCGCCGAGTTGGATCGTCTTGCCCGCCGCGCTGCGGGTGAGCGCTTGCGCGTCGGTGTTGGCGCAAATGAATTCCACGCCTTGCACGCTGCGCGAAATCATGTGCTCGACAGCGTTGCTGCCACCGCCGCCCACGCCGATGACCTTGATCTGGGTGCCGAGGTTGAATTCTTCGACTTCAATCATTTCGATGCTCATGCTTTTCTCCTTGGGTTGCCCGGTGCTCGGCCGGACGGTTTTGATACAAAAATCGGTTCAAAAATACGGTATGGACTTCAGCCATCTTCAGCCAGGCGGCCCGGTGCATTCCCGACATCGGTGCACCCGCTGGCGGATGCGGTGAAAGGTTCTGCCGCGCGTCGGGGCGCACATGAGGGGACTGGTTTTTTCGTGCAAGTTGTTCATCAGAATGTCCCTACAAACCAGTTTTTCATGCGTTCCAATGCGCCTTGCATGGAGCCCGCCTTCTGCGCCACCTTGTGGCCCCGCACCCGCGCCAGCCGGGCCTCTTCCAGCAAACCCATCACCGTGGCGGCGCGCGGTTGCGCCACCATGTCCGACAGCGAGCTGGCGTATTGCGGCACGCCCCTGCGCACCGGTTTCAAAAAGATGTCTTCGCCGAGTTCCACCATGCCCGGCATGACCGCGCTGCCGCCGGTCAGCACAATGCCCGAGGACAGCACTTCTTCGTGACCCGAGTCCCGGATCACCTGCTGCACCAGCGAGAAGATTTCTTCCACCCGCGGCTCGATCACGCCGGCCAGGGCCTGGCGGCTGAGCATGCGGGGTGCGCGGTCGCCCAGGCCAGGCACTTCGACCTGGGTGTCCGGGTCGGCCAACAGCTGTTTGGCGCAACCGCTTTCCACCTTGATGTCTTCCGCGTCCTTGGTCGGGGTGCGCAAGGCCATGGCGATGTCGCTGGTGATGAGGTCGCCCGCGATCGGGATCACCGCCGTGTGGCGGATCGCGCCGCCGGCGAAGATCGCCACGTCGGTGGTACCGGCGCCGATGTCGACCAGGGCCACGCCGAGTTCTTTTTCGTCGTCGGTCAGCACCGACTGGCTGGAAGCCAGCGGGTTCAGCATGAGCTGGTCCACTTCCAGGCCGCAGCGGCGCACGCACTTGATGATGTTCTCGGCCGCGCTCTGGGCACCGGTCACGATGTGCACCTTGGCCTCCAGGCGGATGCCACTCATGCCGATCGGCTCTTTCACTTCCTGGCTGTCGATCACGAACTCTTGCGGCTCCACCAGCAGCAGGCGCTGGTCGGTCGAGATGTTGATGGCCTTGGCGGTTTCGATCACCCGCGCCACGTCGGCCGCCGTCACCTCGCGGTCCTTGATCGCCACCATGCCGCTGGAATTGATGCCGCGGATGTGGCTGCCGGTGATGCCGGTGTAGACGCGGGCGATGCGGCAGTCGGCCATCAGCTCGGCTTCTTTCAAAGCCGCCTGGATACTGTGCACCGTGGCGTCGATGTTGACCACCACCCCCCGCTTGAGCCCGTGGCTGGTGGACGCCCCCAGGCCGGCGAGCTTGAGTGCGCCATTGGGCTGGACCTCGGCGACCACCACCATGATTTTGGCGGTGCCAATGTCGAGTCCGACCACCAAATCCTTGTATTCCTTGGCCATGATTGCTTCTTGATTACCTTGTGTTGCGCGTCGGTTTCTGATCGTCAGGGTTCACGGTGGTCACGCCGCGCAAGCGCAGCGCGTAGCCATTCGGGTATCGCAGGTCCACCGATTGCAGGGCACCCGCGTAGCGCTGCGTGAGCTGGCTCAGCGTGGCGGTGAAGCGGCGGGTCCGGGCCAGCAATTCTTCGTCGGTGCCACGGCCCAGTTCGATGCGGGCGCCGTTGTCCAGTGCCGCGCTCCAACTGCCGCGTTCGTTGAGTTCGAGACGCTGCAAACCCAGCTCGAGCCGCGACAATTCGGGGCTGAGCACCTGGTACAGGGCCCACACCCGGGCCGACTGGGCCGGTGGGCCTGCCAGTTCGGGCAGGCCATCGTTGTCGTCGGGGTTGGCCTCGAACACCTCACCCTGCTGGTTGACCAATTGCCCCGAGCCCGCCTGCCCCCACCAGGCCACGACCTGGTGTTCTTGCAGCGTGATGCGCAGGCGGTTGGGAAAATCGCGCTGCACCACGGCCTGGCGCACCCAGGGCACGGTTTCGAACAAACGGCGCACCTGCTGCAAATCCACCGTGAGGAAACTGGACGACAGCGTGGACCGCATTTGCGAAGCCAGTTGCGCACGCAGACCCACCGTGTTCTGGTGCGCCACATCGCCCTGCACCGAAATGCCGGTGACCGACCACGCCGGATGCCGCACCACCCAGACCCCGAGCATGCCCAGACCCAGGGCGACAAACAGCCCGACCAGGGTGTTGGTCACCGCGGTCATGAGCCGTACGTCCAGGGGCAGTTCGGTGCTGGGCATCTTGCGCTTCAGACGGATTGAACCGGTGGGTTGTCGAGCGTGGCACTGGCCAGCAGGCTCAGACACAGGTCTTCGTACGACAAGCCGCTGGCGCGCGCCGACATCGGCACCAGGGAGTGCCCGGTCATGCCAGGCGAGGTATTGATTTCCAGCAGATAGGGTTTGCGGGTCTTGGCGTCGATCATCACGTCGGCGCGGGCCCAGCCCCGGCAGGCCAGCGTCTGGTAGCACTGCAGCACCAGCGCCTGGATGTGCGCCTCTTCGCCTTCGGGCAGAGCGCAGGGCACCAGGTATTTCGTGTCGTCGGTGAAGTACTTGTTCTGGTAGTCGTAGTTGCCCTCGGGCGCCACGATACGGATCACCGGCAAGGCCTTGGCCTGGTCGCCGGTGCCCAGCACCGGGCAGGTGACCTCATCGCCGTCGATGAATTGTTCGCACATCACCTGCGGGTCGAGCTGGGCCGCAAGCCGGTAGGCTTCTTCGCACTGCGCAGCGTCGGTGACCTTGGTGAGACCAATGGTGGAGCCTTCGCGCACCGGCTTCACGATCATGGGTGCGCCCAGTGCCTGCAATGCGGCGCGCGTTTGTTCGGCGTTGCTGACCTGCCGCCAAGCCGGCGTGGGCAAGCCCTCGGCCAGCCAGACGCGCTTGGTCATGAGCTTGTCCATGGCCACGGCCGAGGCCATCACGCCGGGGCCGGTGTAGGGAATGCCCAGCAACTCCAGTGCACCCTGCACCGTGCCGTCTTCGCCAAAACGACCGTGCAAGGCGATGAAGCAGCGGGCAAAACCTTCGCGCTTGAGTTCGCCCAGATCGCGCTCGGCCGGGTCAAAAGCATGGGCATCCACTCCCTTGCTCTGCAGCGCCGCCAGCACACCGGCGCCCGACATCAGCGAGACCTCGCGTTCGGCCGAACGGCCACCCATGAGCACGGCCACTTTGCCCAGCTGTTTCACATCCACGGTGTGTGTCTTCATGCGCTCTGCTCCTTGGCAGTCTGTACCACCTGCCCTGCCACCGCGCCGATGGTGCCTGCGCCCATGCACAGCACCACGTCACCGTCGCAGGCGTTGTCGAGAATGGCTTGCGCCATGTTTTTGATGTCGTCCACGAACACCGGTTCCAGCTTGCCCGCCACGCGCAGCGCGCGCGCCAGCGAGCGGCCATCGGCGGCCACGATGGGCGCTTCGCCCGCGGCGTAGACCTCGGCCAGCAACACGGCGTCGCAGGTGCCGATGACCTTGACGAAATCTTCAAAACAATCGCGGGTGCGGCTGTAGCGGTGCGGCTGGAAGGCGAGCACCAGACGGCGACCGGGGAAAGCCCCTCGGGCCGCCGACAAGGTGGCCGCCATTTCCACCGGGTGGTGGCCGTAGTCGTCCACCACGGTGCAATGGCCACCGCTGGCCAGCGGCGCCTCGCCGTAGCGCTGGAAGCGCCGCCCCACGCCTTTGAATTCGGCCAGGGCCTGCTGCACCGCCGCGTCGTCCACGCCCAGCTCCACCGCGATGCCAATGGCCGCCAAGGCGTTCAACACGTTGTGTTCACCCGGCAGGTTCAGCACCACATCCAGATCGGGCAGTTGCACGCCGTTCTTGCGCTGCACGGTGAAGTGCATCTGTGCACCCACGGCGCGCACGTTGACCGCACGGACCTGGGCGTCTTCGGCAAAGCCGTAGGTGGTGATGGGGCGTGCGATCTGGGGCAGGAT
>NZ_JBFJMY010000188.1:0-7656 GCF_041633695.1 Hydrogenophaga sp. | reverse complement strand
GCCAGTCGCCGCAGGCGCCGGAGGACAGCGGCACCGTGGCATCGATGGCCAGGCGCGACAGCGGGGGTTCGCTCACCACGCGGGCCACGCCAGCAGCGTTGTCGGGCTGGAACTTCAGGATCACCGATTTGAAGTTCACCAGCAGGGCGTCGGGGCTGGCGTTGTAGGGGCGCAGCGATTCGCCGTCGAACTCGCCGGCGTCGCCATCGGGCACCTCGAACGCGCTGTGGTCCAGCACCACATCGCCCAGGATCACCACCACGCCCTGGGCTTGCAGCGCGCCAAAGGCGTCTTGTATGCGTTCCAGCACCAGCTTGGGGTCGCCGTCGCCCCGGATGTACAGGTTGCCGCGCAGGGCGCCGCCGCTCACCTCGCCGTCGGTGTAGAAGCGGGTGTTCCAGGTGTAGTCGGGGCCCAACATGTCGAGCGCCGCGTAAGTGGTCACCAGCTTCATGACCGAGGCCGGGTTCACCGCTTCGTCGGCCCGGTAGCGCAGGCGTTCGCCTTGTTGCGGATCAACCGCCACCACCAACGCCGAGAGCGTGTCCAGCGGCAGCCGGGCGCGCTGCATGGCCGCCACCACCGTGGGCGGCAAGCTGCTGTCGCTGCGCGTCGCCTGCGCGTGAGCGGGCAACGACAGACCCACCAGCCAGACCAGGCATCCCAACAGACGGGCGGGGCGGCGAAGGTGTGACAGCGGGAGGCAAAGCATGGGTCCGATTATCCGGTGCCCGGAGCTCGGGCGTGTGACGCTGTGTGGTGTCCTTGTTCCGGCCCTGGCCGCAAAGGGCCGGCACCGGCTGGCCGATAATGACCGCATGCATGCACCGACCCAGGCCATAGCCGTGGCCAGCCGCTCCAGCCCGCGTTTGCTGGCCATTGAAACCAGCACCGACACCTTGTCGGTGGCGCTGGGTTCGGGCGTGCGTGGCGGGCCGCTGTGGCAGCACACCGGTCCCGGTGGCGCCCAGGCCTCGACCACCTTGCTGCCCCTGGTGCGCGATCTGCTGGACCAGGCCGGTTGGGCCTTGCACGAACTCGATGCCGTGGTGTTTGGCCGTGGCCCCGGTTCTTTCACCGGCTTGCGCACCGCTTGCGCCGTGGCCCAGGGCCTGGCCTATGGCGCGCAAACGGCCGAGCGCCCCACGGGCGTTCCGGTGCTGCCGGTGGACAGTCTGCTGGCGCTGGCCGAGCAGGCCCGTCTGGACGTGCTGGACGCTGGCCAGCCGCTGCCCGGTGTGATCGTGGCCTTGCTCGATGCCCGCATGAACGAGATGTACGCCGCCCCCTACACCTGCACCGACCAGGGTTTGCGCCCCTTGCTGCCGCCGCGCCTGTGTGCGCCGCCCGATCTGGACGCCTACCTGGCGCAGGCCGTGCCCGCCACGCTGCTGGGCCCCAACAGCGCTGGTCTGCTGGCGGGCAATGTGTTTGCGGTGTATGGCGAACAACTGGCGGGGAGCGCGGCGGTGCGCTGGCCCACGCGCACGGCGCTGCCTACCGCCCAGGCTTTGTTGAGCCTGGCGCCCGGCCTGTTGGCCGCAGGTGCTGCCGTGGCCGCGCGGGATGCTTTGCCCCTGTACGTGCGCGATCAAGTCGCCAAAACCACGGACGAACGCGAGCAACTGCGCCAGCAAGCCCTGGCACAGGCCGCAGCCGACGGGGTGCGCGCATGAGTTCTTCGCCGCACACAGCGCCGCAGACGCCGGCTTGCGCGCCCGCCAGCGGCGTACCGGCTTGGGCGATGGGCGACTGGCCGGAACCGGCGGGCGTGGCGACACCGGCGTCGGTCTCTGCGGCGCAAGTGCAGCGCCGCATCGCTTTTGCACCCATGACCGCCGCCGATCTGGAGACGGTGCATCAGGTTGAAAAGTCCGCATACGCCCACCCCTGGTCGCTGCGGCATTTCCACGATTCGCTGGCCTCTACCTACCCAGCGGTGATGCTGCTGGGCGAGGCCTTGCCGGGTGAAACGGTGTACCCGGTGCGGGCCGATGGACGTGTGCTGCTGGGCTATCTGGTGGCCATGCCGGGCATGGAAGAAGTGCATTTGCTCAACATCACCGTGGCGCCGTCCCACCAGCGCCAGGGCTGGGCGCGCTTCATGCTGGACGCGCTGGCCCTGTGGTCGCGTGGCCAGGCCGCGCAATGGCTGTGGCTGGAAGTGCGGGCCAACAACGTCCCGGCGCGTGCGCTGTACACAGCCTGCGGGTTCAAGGAAGTGGGGCTGCGCCGCGGTTATTACCCGGCGGGCCAGTTCCAGCGCGAAGACGCGGTGGTGATGAGCCTGGACTTGTCGCGTGCCAGTGACGGTGCCGCGCCATGAGCGAGAACCCAAGCGACGTGCCCGACACCTCTTTCGTGCCCGAACTCGATGCGCGCCAGCGTGCCATGCTGGCCGAGATGGGTGTGCGCGTCTGGAGCGCGCCCACGTCCATGCCCGCAGCAGAACCGGAGGCGCAGGTCCAGACACCGGTCCGCCCGCAGGCGCCCGCCGCACCCGTGGCTGCGCCAGCACCGGTACCCGCAGCCGCGCGCGCAGCGCCCACCCCGCCCGCCGAGCGCAACCCTGTCCAGACGCCGACTCGACCCGCCACCACCTCGGCCAGCCTGGCCGCCTTGCCGCCCGGCCTGGCCGAAATGGATTGGCCCGCGCTGGGCGAGGCGGTGGCGAACTGCCAGGCCTGCGGTCTTTGCGAGGGGCGCAAACAAAGCGTGTTCGGCGTGGGCAGCACGCAGGCCGACTGGATGGTGGTGGGCGAAGCGCCCGGAGAGCACGAAGACCAGCAGGGCGAGCCTTTTGTGGGTGTGTCCGGGCAGTTGCTCGACAACATGTTGCGCGCCCTGGGTCTGGACCGCCAGGCCTCGGGTGCATCCGGTGTCTACATCACCAACGCCGTCAAATGCCGCCCGCCGGGCAACCGCAACCCTTTGCCAGACGAGCTGGCGCGCTGCCAGTCCTATTTGGCGCGGCAGATCCAGCTGGTGCAACCCAAGGTCATCCTGGCCATGGGCCGCTTCGCGGTGCAAACCCTGCTCAAGACCACCGAACCCATCGGCCGGCTGCGCGGCCAGGTGCACCGGGTCGAAGGCGTGCCGGTGGTCGTGACCTACCACCCGGCCTACCTGCTGCGCACCCCGACCGACAAGGCCAAGGCCTGGGCCGACCTGTGCCTGGCGGCCGAGACGCTGCAGAACTGATCGGACGGCTGGCGACGGCCGTTGCCGCTTCGCCCGGTGGTCCCGACCGCAACCGTAAAATCGGCGCATGACCTTTCTCGATATGTTGCGCGGCGCCGAGCGCCAGAACCGTTCCATGCTGTGTGTGGGCCTGGACCCCGACCCGGCCCGCTTCCCGGACCATTTCAAGGGCGACGCCCACCGCATCTACGACTTCTGCGCCGCCATCGTGGACGCCACGGCCGACACCGCCATCGCTTTCAAGCCGCAAATCGCCTACTTCGCCGCGCACCGTGCCGAAGACCAGCTGGAGCGCCTGATGGCGCACATGCGCAGCGCAGCGCCCCAGGTGCCGGTGATCCTGGACGCCAAACGCGGCGACATCGGCAGCACCGCCGAGCAATACGCCATCGAAGCCTTTGAGCGCTACGGCGCCGACGCGGTCACGCTCTCGCCCTTCATGGGCTTTGATTCGGTGCAGCCCTATTTGAAGCACCACGGCAAGGGCGCGTTTTTGCTCTGCCGCACCTCCAACCCCGGTGGTGACGATTTGCAGAACCAGCGCCTGGCGTCCATCGATGGCCAACCGCTGCTGTACGAACACGTGGCACGTTTGGCGCAAGGGCCGTGGAACCTCAATGGCCAGCTCGGGCTGGTGGTGGGCGCGACCTACCCGAAAGAGATCGAGCGGGTGCGCGCCATCGCGCCGACCTTGCCGCTGCTGATCCCGGGCGTGGGCGCGCAGGGCGGCGACGCCTTGGCCACGGTGAAAGCCGGTTTGCGCACCGACGACAGCGGCACCACCACCGGCGCCATCATCGTCAACTCGTCGCGCGCCATTTTGTACGCATCCTCGGGCCCGGACTTTGCCGTTGCCGCCCGCCAGGAAGCCCTGCGCACACAGGCGCTTTTGCAGGCCGCGCGCAACGCCTAAGAGACCGGCGGCGGCCTTTTTCGGCCAGACGGGCGCACTCAACACGCGCTCGCCGCGCGCCCGCAACACGGGGCGTAAAAATTTGTTGCGGCCCTCTCGGCGCGTTCCAGCGCTCCCTACACTCGCGCACATTCGCCAGACTGTCCGAGAAGGGGATCTCATGTTGTCTACAGAACCAGCGCCGGTACAGGCGTCAGGGCAGCTTGTCGAGGGGCTTCGACACCCCGGCCCGGTGCCCACCGAGACGCAGCCGTCTGGTTGGGCCCAACCAGTGGCCACCACGCTGGCGTCTGCCGCCTTTTTGAGCGCATGCGGCGGCGGGAGTACCACCGGCGCCGTCAGCGCCAGCGACATCCCGGGTGTGAACCCAGCAGACTTCAGCTACCCCAGCGCCGCCAACGACGGCGACGCCGCGCGCTTCTTGCAGCAGGCGCAGTTTTCGTCCACCAGCGCAGAAATCGCGGGTTTGCGCGGCGGGACTTACGCCGCCTGGCTGGGGCGGCAATTCACCCAGGCGCAAGGCCCCAGCGCCTGGGACTGGATGGAATCCCGAGGTTATGGCGCGGTGGACGCCAACAAGTATTACCAGAGCACCGGCCTGGGCGACAACATGGTGTGGAGCCAGCTCTTGAGCGGGCCCGATGCGGTGCGCCGCCGTTGCGCGCTGGCTTTGTCGGAGTTGTTCGTGGTGTCGCTGCAGACCTCGTCTTTCAATTGGCGCGGTCATGCCTTTGCCCACTACTGGGACACCCTGGTGCGCAACGCTTTTGGCAACTTCCGCCAGTTGCTCGAAGACGTGACCCTGCACCCGGTCATGGGCTATTTCCTCAACACCCGGGGCAACCTGAAAGAAGACCCGAAAAAGGGGCGCGTGCCCGACGAGAACTATGCGCGCGAGGTGATGCAGTTGTTCACCATCGGCTTGTACAAGCTCAACCTGGACGGCAGCACACAGACCGATGGGCAGGGGCAGCCGATCGAAACCTATAGCCAGGACGATGTCAGCAACCTGGCGCGCGTGTTCACCGGCTACAACTTCGACACCTCCGACGGCGTGCGTCTGCCAGTGCCGGATTCGTCCAGCACCATCGAAAGCAAGGACTTCGCGCGCAAACCCATGTCGCTGGACCCGAGCAAACACTCCACCCTGGAAGCGGTTTTTCTGGGCGCCACGGTGCCGGCCGGTACACCGGGTGCCGCTGCTCTGAAAATCGCGCTCGATACCTTGTTCAACCACCCCAACGTGGGGCCGTTCTTCGCGCGCCAGATGATCCAGCGCCTGGTCACCAGCGAACCCAGTGCGGCCTACGTGGCCCGCGTGGCCGCGCGCTTCAACAACAACGGTCTGGGCGTGCGCGGAGATTTGCGCGCGGTCTGGGCCGGCATTCTGCTCGACGACGAAGCGCGCGACCCGAAGGCGCCGGCCAATACCCGCTTTGGCAAACTGCGCGAGCCCATGCTGCGGCTGGCCCAATGGGCGCGCACGTTTGGCGTGAACTCGACCGAAGGCAGTTGGAAGGTGTCGGACCTGAGCAACCCGGCCGACCGCCTCGGGCAAAGCCCTTTGCGCTCGCCCTCGGTGTTCAACTTCTTCCGCCCCGGTTATGTGCCGCCCGGTACCGCCCTGGCCGATGCCCAGGCCAGCGCACCCGAATTCCAGCTGGTGAACGAAAGCTCGGTGGGCGGTTATCTGAACTACATGCAAACCGTGCTGCGTAGCGGGATCAGCTCGGACATGAAAGCGGCTTACACCAAAGAGCTGGAGTTGGTGACCGATGCGCGGGCCCTGGTCGCCCATTTGTCGGTGGTGCTGTGTGCCGACCAGTTGTCGGCGGCCACCCAGACCTTGATGGTGGACGCGCTCAATACGCGGCCCGTGACCAGCGCCAGCAGCGAGAACAACAAGCTCGACCGCATCGCGGGTGCGGTGCTCATGGTCATGGCCTCGGCCGAATACCTGGTTCAGAAATAGGGGCGCGACATGGTCTTTTTGCAAACCGAGAAACACACCCGCCGCGCCTTTTTGCGCCGCACCGCGCAACTGGCGTTCACCGGTGCGGCCCTGCCCACCGCCTTGAATCTGGCCGCCATGGGCGAGGCTGCGGCCTTCAACGCCACCGACTACAAGGCCCTGGTCTGCGTGTTCCTGTACGGCGGCAGCGACTACGCCAATTCGGTCGTGACCTACGACAACGCCAGCTACGACCTCTACAGCGCCATCCGTGGCGGCGGTGCGGGCCGCACCGCCGGGGGCGTGGCCCTGGCGCAGTCGGCGCTGTCGGCCACCTTGCTCCAGCCCACCACCGCTTTGCCCGGCGGCCGCCAGTACGCCTTGCACCCGGCCATGACCGGATTGGCCGGGCTGTTCAACAGCGGTGCGGCGGCGGTGCAGCTCAATGTGGGGCCGCTGGTGGTGCCGCTCACGCGCAACGATTACCGCGGCAGCAACCGCACGCTTTATCCCTTGCCGCCCAAACTGTTTTCCCACAACGACCAGCAGTCGGTGTGGCAGTCGTCGTCTCCCGAGGGCTCCAAGGTGGGTTGGGGCGGGCACGTGGGCGACCTGGCTTTGTCCAGCAACAGCAATTCGCTGTTCACCTGCGTGTCGGTCACTGGCAACGCGGTGTTCCTGTCGGGCGATTCGGCCCTGTCCTACCAGGTGAGCACCAGCGGCGCCGTCAAGATCAAGAGCACCGCCAGCAACGTGTACAACTCGTCGGCGGTGCGCGACGCCATCGGCCAGATCGCGCAGCAAAGCCGCAGCCACGTGCTGGAGAACGAATACAACCGCGTCACCCAACGCGCCATCACCTCAGAGTCCGCGCTCACCGCAGCGCTGGCGCCTTTTCCCGCCACCGAAGCGCCCTTCAGCAGCTTCCCGGCTAACAACAATCTGGCCGACCAGCTCAAAATGGTGGCCCGCATGATCGCGGCGCAAAGCAGTCTGGGTGCCAAACGCCAGGTGTTCATGGTCTCCATGGGGGGCTTTGATCTGCACGACAACCTGGTGGCGCAGCAGGCGGTTTTGATGGGGCGTTTGAGTGAAGCGCTGACCGCTTTCCACGACGCCACGGTGCAGCTGGGCGTGGCGAACAAGGTGACCGCGTTCACCGCGTCCGACTTTGGCCGCACCCTGGCTTCGAACGGCGACGGTTCGGACCATGGCTGGGGCAGCCACCACTTTCTGGTCGGCGGCGCCGTCAAAGGTCAGGCTTTCTACGGCAAGGCGCCGCCGGTCAGCGTGGGCAACAGCACCAGCGACGCCGAAGACCAGTGGCATGTGGGCCAGGGGCGCTTGTTGCCCAGTACCTCGGTCGACCAGTACGCCGCGACTTTGGCGAACTGGTTCGGCGTGGAGGGTGGCGAGATGGCGGGCATTCTGCCGAACCTGAAAAATTTCAGCGGGTCGCAATACCCCGCCAACCTGGGTTTCATGGCCTGATCCCCGCGCGGGTCGCGCCTGCGCGACCCGCACGGCAGCCGTGGTGCGGCTATAGATCCGGCCCAGTGAAGTCTGAAGATCCGTTCGGGCTGAGCTTGTC
>NZ_JBFJMY010000187.1:0-7702 GCF_041633695.1 Hydrogenophaga sp. | reverse complement strand
CGGCGTCATGGACGGCACGTTTTTCCCAGACGAGTCGGTGGCCTCCTTCAAGCTCAGCATGATCAAACACGCCACCGTGTTTCCCGGTGGTCTGTACAACACCAGCTTTGTGTTCATGATGAACGAAGGCAAGTACAAGGCGCTGTCGGCCCAGGACAAGGCCGTGGTGGACAAGCTCTCGGGTGAAGTCGCTGCGCGCATGTTTGGTGAAGGCTGGGACAAGGTCGACGCCGCCAGCCGAGACATACAAAAAGCCCAGGGCGTGGCCCGCATCCAGGCCAGCAAGGCCTTTGTGAAAGCGGTGGCCGACAAGCAGGACTACCTGGAAACCAAATGGGCCGCAAGCGCTCAAGTCAAAGGCTTGGCAGAGCCCAAGAAGGTGCTGGCAGAATTCCGGGCAGAAATCGCCAAAGTGAAATAACTCCCCAGGGGCTGATAAGGCCCCTTCTTTTTATCCAGGAGCCGTTTGGGCCGCCCTCACCGGCTTGCCCATCGGCTTTTTCTGCCCTTCTGCCCAGGACATCTCCACATGCTCAAAACACTGGAACGGCTGCTGCATTGGTCCACCGGCGTGATGGCCGCCATGGCCTTGTTTTCCATCATGTGGCTGACCCTGTTCGACGTGCTGGGTCGGAAGTTTCTGAACAACTCCATCCCAGGCGCCCTGGAACTCACCGAGATCCTGATGGTGGTGGTGATCTTCGCTGCGCTGCCGCTGGTGTCCTGGCGCGGCGAACATGTGGTGTTTGATTCCCTGGACGCGGTGATTCCCGACTGGCTGCGCAGCATCCAGCGCCGCACCGTGAACCTCATCAGTGCCATGGTGTTCGCCTTTCTGGGTTATTTGATGACCACGCGCGCCGAGCGCTTTGCCGAGTACGGCGACACCACGGTGCACCTGCAGCTCAGCATCGCGCCGGTGGCCTGGTTGATGGCGGGCTTGCTCGTGCTGACCGGTTTGGTCCATCTGCTGTTGGCGTTCATGGTCTTGCCTGCGCCGGACCATGGTCCGGCCCCATCCGAATTTCTGAAAACACCTGCACCATGATCGAAGCCACCCTGGGTTTTCTCGCCGTCTTTTCGCTGGCGTTTCTGCGCATCCCCTTGGCCGTGGCCATGGCCATTGCTGGTGTAGTGGGCATGGGTTTGATGCGGGGTTGGGGCCCGGCATTTGCCAGCACCAGCCAAGTGATCTTCGAGACCGGTTTTCACTACGTGTTATCGGTCATCCCCTTGTTTGTGCTCATGGGCAACTTCGTGGCCCGTGCAGGCATGGCCAAAGAGCTCTTCAACGCCGCGAACTCGTTTGTCGGCCACCGCCGCGGCGGCCTGGCCATGGCCAGCATCATCGCCTCGGGCGGCTTTGGTTCGATCTGCGGATCGTCCATCGCCACCGCCGCCACCATGACGCGTGTGGCGTACCCCGAAATGAAGAGCCACGGCTACAAAGACACGCTGGCCACTGGCGCCATCGCGGCTGGTGGCACGCTCGGCATTCTGATTCCGCCCTCCACCATCTTGGTGATCTACGGCATCATCACCGAGACCGACATCGGCAAACTGTTCATCGCCGGGATTCTGCCGGGTCTGGTGGCCATCGCCTGCCTTTGTTTGGGCGTGGTGTTTGTGACCTGGCGCGACCCTGAAGCCGGCCCACCTGCAGAAAAATTCACCTGGGCGCAGCGGCTGCAGGCGATCCGGGGTATCTGGGGCGTGGCGCTGCTGTTTGCCTTGGTGATCGGCGGCATTTACGGCGGTGTGTTCACCGCCACCGAAGGTGCTGGCGTCGGTGCGGCTGGCGCGTTCGGATTCGCTCTGCTGCGCGGATCGCTCACGCCCCGTGTGCTGTTCGACGTCTTGATCGAAAGCGCGCGCACCACCGCGATGCTGTTCACCATCTTGATCGCAGCGATGATCTTCACCAACTTCATCAACTTCACCAGCATGCCGGGTGATCTGCGCGACTTCATCTTGCAGTTCAGCCCGCACCCGATTCTGGTGGTGGTGATGATGATGGGGATTTACCTCGCGCTGGGCATGGTGATGGAAGAACTGGCCATCGTGTTGCTGACCATCCCGGTGTTTTTCCCGGTGATCACCGGGCTGGGATTCGATGCCGTTTGGTTCGGCATCCTGATCGTGACGATTGTGGAAATCGGCCTGATTTCACCTCCGGTGGGCCTCAACCTGTTTGTCATCAACTCGCTGCTGCCCGACGTCAAGCTGGGCGCGATTTACCGCGGCGTGTGGCCCTTCGTGGCCGCCGATGTGTTGCGTCTGGCGATCCTGATCGCCTTCCCAGCCATCGCGCTCTGGTTGCCCAGCCTGATGCGCTGACCCCGCGCGCACGCCGAGGCGCTCACGCCTCGGTTTTCATGTTTTTCATGTGGATGACGCGCTGCGGGTACGGAATTTCAACGCCGTTCTCGCGCAGCGACTGCAGGATGCGGCGGTTGATCAAGGAGCGCAGATTGAGCTGTCCGTTCTCGGGGTCGCCGATCCAGTAACCCATGGTGAACTCCAGCCCATCGGCGCCGAAGGCCGACAAAGCCACCGACGGCTCGGGACTGCGCAGCACACGCGGCTGGGACAGGGCCGCCTCCGACAACAGGCGCATCACCAGATCCACATCGCTGTCGTAGGCCACCGACACCACAGTGGACTGCCAGACATTGGTGTCGGCCAGCGACAGATTCTCCACCCGGTTGGTGATCAGCATTTCATTGGGCACGATGGATTCGCGACCGGTGAGCGAGCGGATCACGGTGTAGCGCATATTGATGTCGGTGACGCGCCCTTCGAAGTTGTCGACCCGCACGTTGTCGCCGATGCGCATGCTGCGCTCGGCCAATATGACAAAACCGCTCACGTAGTTGGCCGCCAGTTTCTGCAAGCCAAAACCAATGCCCACACCAATGGCGCCGCCCAGCACCGACAAGGCTGTGAGGTCTATGCCCACCGCCGACAAGGCCACGATCAAACCCACAAACATGAGCAGCGCGCGGGTGGCATTGCTCAAAGCCTTGCGCAGCGAGAGTTCACTGCCCCGGGCCGAGCGCAGCAAGCGGGCTTCGATGGCAGAAGAAATCCAGAGCGCGAGGATGAGCACCGCACCTGCCGTCAGCACGCCTTCGATCATGGTGCGCAGCGAAATGGCGGCTCCACCCACGGTCCAGGTGATGGCTTCGAGCTGCACCAGTATCAGAGGCAACAGGCCACTGACCCACAGCACCATGGCGCCCCAGGCCGCCCACGAAATCGTGCGCTCCAGCGCCTTCACCCAAGGCGCGCTCGCGAACGCCACCTGCAACACCTTGACCCCGACCCGGATCACCACCAGCGAGATCAACACCGGGATCAAGACCCGGAACACCGCCAGGGGCACGAATTTGAACAGCGCCGCGCGGGCCACATAGCCCAGCACCAGCAAGACCAGCGGAAACAGCACGCCATCGATCACGCGGCGCCCGAACAGGATGGACTTTCTTTCCTCCTGCATGCCCAGGCCGCGGCGCAGCAGCGCGCTCAAGCCCCAGGCGGCTGCGATGCAAACCACCAGCACCGCCAGCTCGACACCGACCGAGGGTTGCAAAAAGGCGGAAATCCACCGATCAAAATCGTCGATGGGCGGCGGAACCGCCGGAATTTCAGGAACCAGCGAGGGCACGGTGCTTGTCATGGATGCGGTGGTGAAAAGGTCGACGCAATGCTTGCGCGTTGGTCAAAAGAAGTCGTATCAATTGCGCCAGGTGGGTGGGCGCTTGTCGATGAAGGCCTGAACGCCCTCCTGGGCCACTTCCTGGGCCATGTTGCAGGCCATGGTTTGTCCAGCCATCTGGTAGGCCGCTTCCATGCCGGTTTCGAGTTGCCGGTAGAACAGTGCTTTGCCCAGGGCAAGGGCTTCGCGCGGTTTGTCCAGCAACCGGTCCACCAGTTGAACCACCCGCGCGTCGAGCTGTTCGGCGGGCACCACGTGGTTGACCAAGCCGCGCGCCATGGCGGTGTGGGCGTCGATGAAGTCGCCGGTCAGCAACATCTCCAGCGCCTGCTTGGGCAAGACGTTGCGCGAGAGCGCCACGCTGGGCGTGGCGCAAAACAGGCCGACATCGATGCCGTTGACGCCAAAGGTGGCGCTGTCCGCCGCGACCGCGAGGTCGCATTGCGCCACCAGCTGGCAGCCGGCCGCAGTCGCCAGGCCTTGCACCGCAGCGATCACCGGCAGCTCCAGCCGGCGAATCGCCATCATCAAGCGGGTACAGCGGGCGAACAGCGCCTGGTAGTAAGCCAGTTCCGGCTGCGCCCGCATCTGCTTCAAGTCGTGGCCAGCGCAATAGGCGCGCCCACTGGCGGCGATCACCACCACGCGCGCGTTCGGGTCGGCGGCGATCTGATCGAGCGCTGCGTGCAGGGCATCCATCAAGGCTTCGCTCAGCACATTGAACTGGCGCGGCGCGTTGAGCGTGAGGGTGTACACGCCGCGCGCATCCGAGCGCTGCAAGAGAATGGGATCGTTGGTGCTCATGTGTTCTGCCTTTCTGCGGTGTCCCGGCGCCCGGGCTCAGACATCGGCCAGCACCCGCAAATGCGCTTCCACGCTGCGCGCCAGCGCGCTCAGGCTGTAGCCGCCTTCGAGGCAACTCACGATGCGGCCTTTGGCGTGGCGCAGGGCCACGTCCTTGATGCGCTGCGTGATCCAGGCGTAGTCTTGTTCCACCAGGCCCAGCTGGCCCATGTCGTCTTCGCGGTGCGCGTCAAAGCCCGCACTGATGAAAACGAGCTGGGGTTTGTGCGCTTCCAGGCGCGGTATCCACATCATGTCGATCAACTCGCGGATGTCCATGCCCTTGGTATAGGCCGGCACCGGCAGATTGACCAGGTTGCTGGCATTGGAGCGGCTGCCGCCCTCCGGGTAGAAGGGGTGCTGGAAAAAACTGCACATCAGAATGCGCTCGTCGCCGGCCACGATGTCTTCGGTACCGTTGCCGTGGTGCACGTCGAAATCGACAATGGCCACGCGCTTCAATCCGTGGCGCTCCAGCGCGTATTTCGCGGCCACCGCCACGTTGTTGACGAAACAAAAGCCCATGGCGCCGGCACGGGTCGCGTGGTGGCCGGGCGGGCGCACGGCGCAAAAAGCATTGGCTATTTCGCCTGCCATCACGGCGTCGGTGGCGTCAATGGCCGCGCCTGCCGCGCGCAGGATCGCGTCCCACGAATGGATGTTGATCGAGGTGTCCGGATCCAGCTGGCTGTGGGTCGGGCCGCCGGCGGCGATGTCGTCGCGCAAACTGTCGCTCAAACCACGCAGGGCCGCGATGTGCATGCGCGAATGCGCCAGCTCCAGATCGGTGATCGAGGCCTGCGAAGCCTCCCGCCGTTCCAGCGCCACGTCCAGGCCTGAAATGAGCAAGCGGTCTTCGATCGCGTCCAGCCGGGCCGGGCATTCGGGGTGGCCCCCGCCCATTTCGTGTCGCCAGCAATCTTTGTGTGTGAAATATCCTGTGGCCTGGCCCATGGCATTTTTTACGGTAAGGTTCGTGGCATGCTCGCCGACACAAAAATACACCGGTTGTTGAACCAGCTTAACACGGTCATCGTGGGCAAAACAGCCCAGGTTTCCGACTGCGTGGCCTGCCTGCTGGCTGGTGGACACCTGCTGATCGAAGACGTTCCCGGCGTCGGAAAAACCACCTTGGCGCATGCGCTTTCACGCTCATTTGGCTTGCAGTTTTCCCGCGTGCAGTTCACCGCCGACCTGATGCCCAGCGATCTCACCGGCGTGTCCATCTACGAACGCGGCCGCGAGGGTTTTGTCTTCCACCCCGGGCCGGTGTTTGCGCAGGTCTTGCTGGCCGACGAAATCAACCGCGCCAGCCCCAAGACGCAGAGTGCGCTGCTCGAAGCGATGGAGGAAAAACAGGTCACGGTGGAAGGCGCCACGCGCCCCCTGCCCATGCCCTTCTTCGTCATCGCCACGCAGAACCCGCACGACCAGCTCGGCACCTACGCCCTGCCCGAATCCCAGCTCGACCGCTTCCACATGCGGCTCTCACTGGGTTACCCCGACCGGGCCGCCGAGCGCGAACTGCTGCGTGGGCAAGACCGGCGCGACATGCTGGAGCACCTGCCCGCCGTGCTCACGCCCACCGATCTGGCCCAGCTGCAGCAGACGGTGCAAGCGGTGCACACCGCCGAACCGGTGCTGGAGTATGTGCAAGATCTGGTCGCCGCCACCCGCTCGGGACGCTGGTTTCTGCAAGGTCTCTCACCGCGCGCGGCCATTGCCGTGTTGCGCTCGGCCAAGGCACAGGCTTTTCTGGCGGGCCGCGACTATGTGGCGCCCGACGACATCGCCGCCATCCTGCCGCAAACCGTCGCGCACCGGCTGGTGCCGGTGAGCGATGCCGGGCGCGGCTCGGTGGAGCAAGTCAGGGCCATGATCGACGCGACCCCGCTTCCCTGAACCCGGGGCCCCGCCGTGCGCGCTGTCCACCCATCCGCCGGCAAATCCACCCCGGCGCCTGCGCCGAGCTGGCGCCACCCTGTGCGCCGCCTGCGCCATCGGGTGCGGCAGTGGTTCTTCAACCGCCTGCCCGCGACCGACACCCAGTTGCTGACACAGCGCAATGTCTACATCCTGCCCACCCGCGCCGGGTGGATGCTGGCTTTGACCCTGCTGGTGCTGCTGGTGGCCAGCATCAATTACCAGCTCAACCTCGGTTATCTGCTGACGTTTCTGCTCGCGGGCAGCGCGCTCGTGGGCATGCACCTATGCCATGGCAATCTGCGTGGCCTGACGCTGCACCTTGCACCACCAGCGCCGGTCCACGCTGGCCAGGCCGTGCTGCTCGACATCCGCTTGTCCAGCGAACGCAAAAAATCCCGGTACGGCATTGGTCTGGGCGTGATGGGCCAGGACAAGGCGCACACCGCCCTGGCCTGGACCGATGTGCCAGCGCAGGGCGACGCTGTGCTGCAAGTGGCCTGGCCAGCGCCGCGCCGCGGCTGGCATGCGGTGGAGCCCTTGACCGCACAGACCTTGTTTCCGCTGGGCACCTTCCGCGTCTGGACGGTCTGGCGCCCGGCAGTGCCGGTGCTGGTCTACCCACAGCCCGAAGCCCACCCCCCACCGTTGCCGGGTGGCGAACCCCAGCCCGGCCACGCCGGAGGTGCCCGCGTGCAGGCCACCGGTGAGTTCGACGGCGTGCGCGCCTACCGCCGGGGCGACCCGCTCAGGGCCGTGGTCTGGAAACAGGCGGCCAAGGCCTTCGCCAGTGGCCGCGACGACCTGGTCAGCCGCGACGCGCTCTCCAGCCAGCGACAGCAACTGTGGCTGGACCACACACAGTGTGGCCTGGGTGAACCGGAGGCCCGGCTGTCCCGGCTCACCGCCTGGGTGCTGATGGCCGACCGACTGGGACTGGACTACGGCATGCGTCTGCCCCGCTGGCAATGCGCACCAGACCAGGGCGCGGCCCACCGCGCGCGATGCCTGGAGGCCTTGGCCCTGTGTTGAACATGGCCACCCACCGACTGGGCCAACTGCCCCGCGACGCGCGCGACACCTTGTTCCTGCTCGCGGTCATCGCCTGGGTGGTGTTCCTGCAGATCGCCCACATTCCGTGGTGGTGCAGCCTGCTCACGGTCGGTGTGCTGGCTTGGCGCACCCGCTTGGCATTGCGCAGCCTGCCGCTGCCGGGCT
>NZ_JBFJMY010000186.1:0-7708 GCF_041633695.1 Hydrogenophaga sp. | reverse complement strand
CGGCTCGCAGGTCTGCCTCTCCAGGCAAGAAGGCGCTTACGCCATCGTGCAAGCGCTGATCGCTCGCGGCGTGGTGGGCGACTTCCGTGCCGGGAACCCTTCGACGGGCGCAGGGCGAACAGCATCCCCAGACATCCTGCGCTTTGGCTTCACGCCGCTTTACATCGGCTTCGAAGATGTGTGGAACGCCGTCGAGCATTTGCGCCAGGTGCTTGAAGCGGGCGAGTGGAAGAAGCCCGAATTCAAGCAAAAACACGCGGTGACTTGATCCCCCCTGCGCCGCTGTGCGGCTTCCCCCTGAGGGGCACCACACCTGTGGCCCGGCGGAGCCGGTTCCACGGCGTGTGCTGGAAGGAGGTTACTTATTGCCCACGGAACTTGAGCAGACAACACCACAGGAAGCCCAGATGAACTGCCCGCACCACGACGAACCCAGCCCTTCGGCCACCGAGCGCATCGTGGCCGAAGAAAAAGCCCAGCTCGACTTCAGCCGGGACATGAGTTACGGCGACTACTTGCAGCTCGACGCCATCCTCGGTGCGCAAAAGCCGCTTTCGCCCGCGCACGACGAGATGCTGTTCATCGTGCAACACCAGACCAGCGAACTGTGGATGAAGCTCATGCTGCACGAGCTGAACGCGGCGGTGCGCAACGTGGCGAACGACGAGCTGCCCAGCGCCTTCAAGAAACTGGCGCGCGTCTCCAAGATCATGGAACAACTGGTGCACGCCTGGGACGTGCTCGCCACCATGACGCCACCCGAATACAGCGCCATCCGCCCCTACCTGTCGAACTCCAGCGGCTTCCAGAGTTTTCAGTACCGCTGCATCGAATTCGCGCTCGGCAACAAGAACGCCACCATGTTGAAGCCGCACGCCCACAGCCCGCAGCGCCTGGCGCTGGTGCAAGCAGCGCTCGAAGCGCCGTCGCTCTACGACGAAGCGCTGCGCCTGCTGGCACGCCGGGGCCTGGCCGTGCCCACCAGCCACACCGAGCGCGATTGGACACAGCCCTACGAAGCCAGCGATGCGGTCGAACAGGCCTGGCTGCAGGTGTACCGCGATCCGAAAGAACACTGGGATCTGTACCAGCTCGGCGAAGAACTCACCGATCTGGAAGACGCGTTTCGCCTCTGGCGTTTTCGCCACGTGACCACGGTGGAGCGCGTGATCGGCTTCAAGCGCGGCACCGGTGGCACCGGCGGGGTGAGCTACCTGCGCAAGATGCTGGACGTGGTGCTGTTTCCGGAAATCTGGCGCTTGCGCACCGAGCTGTAGGGCTGCCCGCAGCGGCTCGTCAAGTCCGGACCAGATCGGCCAGCACCCGGTAGGGCTTGGGAAACCAGGCCCAGTGGTCGTCCAGCCACACCAGACCGTCGTAGGCCATGCCGGCGCTGGCGCCGGGCTCCCGCATCTTCCATGCGGCCCACACCCGCTGCGGCTGCAACAAGCGCGCAATGGCCTGGTAACCACCCGGGAAATCGCGCGACAACGGGTTCGGGTGCGTGAGCATGCCCGCTGGCGCCACATGCACCAGCGCCCGGGCTTGTGCGCCGGCGCGTGTCACACGCGGCGCGCTGGGCCAGGCCGCTGCATAGGCTTGGCGTGCCGCCTCGGCCACCTCGGGCACAAAGGCGCGCGCCCAGTCTTCGTCGCGCGGCAACAGCGAAGCCGCCAGCTCGCCTTCGGGATCGCGCGCCACGCTCAACAACAAGGGTTCGAGCTGGTGGCGCAACACGTCGGCAGCGGCCAACGCCGTGGCGCGCGCGTCCGGCGCCGGACCGGGCGGGATGTCGGCGTTCGGATCGCTGGGCGGATCGGCGGGCGGTGCTTGCTGCAAGACCTGCGCCGCCCGTTCGGCGGCTTGCGCGATGGCCGCGCGTGGGTGTTGGCGCTGGGCCTGCACCGCGTTCAGCAAGGCGGTGTCGCCCGTGGCCTGCGCGGCCAGAATGCCGCGCAACACGGTGCGTTCGTCGTTCGAAGCCAGCCACTCGGCCAGATCCCCGTGGTGAACGAAGGGCAGCCCGGGCGGCAAAGCGCCTGCGTGCGCCGTGTCGAGCACGCGCAAACGGCACACCGGGTTGAAGGTGTAGACCAGTTGGCGGCTCTGCTGCACAAAGGCCGCGTGCTCCGGCTCGCCCGGCACGATCGGTGCGCGTGCCAACGTGGCCAGGCGCCAACCCCCTTGTTCCAGCGTGGCCTGCAACACGGCAAAAGCAAAGTCGGCGGGCAGGATCAGCGTGTGGGCGTGGGGCTTAGTCATGTTCATCGGGTTCGATTGTGAAGCCACCTTGCATCAGCCGCAGCAGGATGTCGCGGGTGCTGCGCAGGGGTTCGCCGGTCACAGGGTCGGGTGTACCCACCGGGATCACGCGCACCACACGGCCCTGGCGGTCGAAGATGCGGATCGGTGCGGTGGACGACGGTGTGAGCACACTGGGCATGTCGTCGCCCAGCACCACGTCCACCGGTACGTCGTGGGCACGCAACTGGGGCAGCGCCGGGTCGGTACCGGCCAGCGGCGGCAGCGTCACCATGGGCGACGGGTTCTCGATCACCAGGCGGCCGTTGCGAAACACCACGCGCCCGGTCAAGGCCACGCCCTGGGCCAGGTCTTGCAGCGTGGGGCGCACCACCACGCGTTCAAAGCCCTGCGTCTCGCGCAACCAGACCACCTCGAACGTCGCATCGGGGTGGTCGCGCACGATGGCCGCGATCATGCTGCGCAACTCGCCCGCGAAGATGCCGCCCATGTAGAAATCGACGATCGCAAAGTGGCTCTGCCCCAAGGTTTCCAGGCGGCGCCGGATCTCGGCCTCCAGCAAGGGCGTGCGCTGCACCAAGTCGGGCTGGCCTTCTCGCGGTTGCACCGATTTGGCCACCACCGCGGTCTCGGGGAAACCGGCCACGCCGCGCGACAAGACCTCGGCCAGCAAGGCGCCGCCGCGTTCCACGCCGAGCACGGCATCGGGCCGGCGCGCCAGCAAATGTTCGCGCATCTGGCCAATCGCCAGCGCGTTCAGCTCCACCGCCAGTTCGTCGACCAGACCATCCAGATCGCCGTAGCGCGGTGGCCGTCCATCGCGCACGCGGTTGCGCAGGCTGTCGATGATTTCCTGCGCGTCGATGCGCCGCCCGCTGGTGCCGAAGGTGGCGTCCATGCGCAGGATCACCTCGATCAACTGGTCCACCCGCAAGCGGGTCGAGGCCGCCACCGGCGCCAGGCGCTGGCGCAGGTCTTCGTCCACCGTGGTGCGGCCCTCGCGCAAGTCGCGCAGCCGGGTTTCGGTTTCGCGGCCGATGTGTGCCTCGCGCTCGCGCAAAGCCTGCACGCGCGCCTCGGCCACGCGTTCCTGTTCGGCCCGGCGCTGCGTGCGCTCGGCGTGCGCGGCGGCGCGGGCGGCACGCTCTTCGCGCTTGCGCTCGCCGCGCCCGGCGGCCAGATGCGCGCGTTCTTCGGGCGAAGGCGGCACCCGCACCTTGCGCAGCGTCATCGCGTGCGCGGTGGGACCATCGGGCACACCAAAACCGGAATGCGGCGCCGCCTGGGCGCGCAACACGGTCGAAGCCGGGCCCACCGCTTCGAGCCGCCAGACCACGCCGTTGCCATCGGTCCAGGTCAGCTTCTGTGCGGCAGCCAGCTCGCGCAAGATGGAGGCTTCGTGGAACACCACCTCGATCTCGCCACCGGCACGCAGCAGGCGCAAGGCGTGCGGCGCCAGGTTGGTGAGGCTTTCGATCTCGGTCTGGCGGCGCTGGATGTCGGCCAGCACCTCGTGCATGGGACGGTCGCCCACCGAGATGCTCATCTCTTGCGCCTTCTCGTGCGGCAACGGAAAACGCGCGTGCACCCGGTCCACCGAAGCATCGGGCAGGCCTTCACCGAAGCGGCTCGGCACGAAACGCCCACCCAGTGCTTCAAAAGCCTGGATGGCGGCGGCATCGGGTGGGTGGCTGGCCTCGGCGGCCACCACCTCGGCGCCGGCATAGCGCCGGGCCAGTTCGGCGGGGCTGGCCAGTTCGGGGCCGACAAAGGGCTCGAACACGCGCTCGACCCCATCCGGGCGCTCGCCGCGTGCGCGCTTGGAGAACAGGCGCGCGGGCTGGTCCAGATACGGCGGGCGCAAACGCCCGTCGGCCAGGATGGCGGCGCGCTCGGTCGGGCCCAGACCGCGCACCTGTTCCTGCAACTGCCGCAGGTTGTGCAGCGTCAAGCTGTTGCGCGCCAGCTCCGCCGCGTCCAGCGGGCTGTGCGCGCGCAGCGAAGCCTCGATGCGCTGGTGTGCGTCGATCTCAAGTTCGGTCTTGGTGCGGAACAAATCGATCTGGGTGTCCAGATCGAGCTGGTCCCACTGCCGCAGCGTGGCCTCGTCCAGCCGCGCGGCGCGCGCAGCGGTGGCGGGGTCGCGCAGCTGGGCCAGGTGCGGGCCTTCGTCGGCCACGCGCGCCGGCGGCGTGCCTTCGCGCACCACCACCACGGGCTGCCCGTCGACGATCAGGGTCACGGCGTCGCCGCTCTGGCTGCGGGTGAGGCGGGTGAACTCGGCGTCGGACAAAACGCGGATCGGCACATCGGCGAACTCGGTTTGCAGCTCCGGGCTCAGGTGGCGCATCAAGGCGCTGCGCATCTGCTCGTGTTGCGCCACCCGGGCCTGCACCTCGGCCAGGTGCTGCTGCGCGGCGCCCAAGGCGCTGCGGGCATCGCGCACCTTCTCGTGCGCCTCGGGCGTGGAACGGCGGGTGGCCCGGGTTTCGGCCCGCGCCAGCGCACGTTCGGCCTGGCGCACCCGCTGCTGGAAGTCGATCACCAGATCGCGGTCCACATCGCGTGTGGAGCGCGAGCCTTCGGCGATTTCGCTTTGGCGGGCGCGGTTGAACTTGTTGCCCTCGGGGTCGTTGTGCAGCCCGATCGGGCGGCTCAGCGCGTCGGGGTCTATCAAGGTAGCGGCCTCGAGCGGGCGGGTCGGGTCCATGCCATGGCCAACTTCGCGGTGCATGGCGGTGGGCATGGCGGTGCCCACTTCGGCCAGGTGGGCGAACTCGGGGAAATCGGCCACCGCCATCAGGTGGTGGAACTCCACGCCTTCGGGCAGGCGCCCGTGGCGCTCCACAAAACGCAGTTGGGCGTCGCTCAGGAACTCCATGGCCGCCTGCGTCATGCGGTTGTGTGCGCCGGGGTTGAGCAGCGCCTCCTGCAACTGGCGGCCAAAGCGCGCCCGCGCCTCGCGCCGTGCCCAGGCTTTGACTTCGTGCGGCACCTCGCTGCGCCCGGGCATGCGCTCGCCGCGCCGCAGGAACGAGCGCACCGCATCGGGCAGGTCGTGGTAGGCGTCGTCCACCAGACCACCGCGTGCGGCCATGCGGCGTTTCTCGCCGATCTCGGTCAGCATGGTTTCCAGAATGTCGTTCACCACCTGTTCGTCGGCGCTGCCACCCCGCGCGCGTTTGCTGAACAGGCGCGCCGGCTGGTCCAGGAAATCGGGGCGCGCTTCGCGGCCCGTGCCCATGGCCTCGCGCCGGGCCGGCGTGAGTCCGGCCACATCGTCGGCGCGGCTGCGCAGATTGGCCAGGGTGCCGTCGTTCAAGGCCATGTCTTCGGCAACGCTGGCGAGGCGGTTGCGGTCGCCCGAGGTCGCCGCGTCCGCCAGCTCGCGCTCCAGCGAACCCCGGATGCGCTCGTGCGCATCGATCTCCAGATCGACCTTGTCGCGGTACAGGCCGATCTGGGTGTCCAGATCGAGCTCGTCCCAGCGTGGCAGCGTGGCTTCGTCCAGCCGGGCCACGCGTTCGCGGGTAGCGGGGTCGCTGCTTTGCACCAGGTGCGGGCCCTCGTCGGCCAGGCGCGCCACCGAAGCGCCTTCGCGCACCACCACCACCGGGTGCCCGTTTTCGATCATGGTGACCGCGTCGCCGCTGTGGCTGCGGGTGACGGTGCGGAATTCGGATTCTGACAAGACGCGGATCGGCACGTGGGCAAAGTCGGCCTGCAAGGCCGGGTCCACGTGCCGCAACAGCGCGGCGCGCATACCGGTCTCGACGATGGCGTCGGGGAAGCGCGTGACCACCGTGGCGGCCATGCCACCGTGCTGGGCCACGTGTTCCAGGCTGAGCGCGCGGCCCAGGCTGTCGCTGCCAAAGCGCCCGTGCTGCTCCATGAACATCAGGTCTTCGGCGGCGGCGCGCAAAGGCGAGTCGTGGGCCAAAGGATCGCCATCGATACGAGGCAAGCCCATTTCGCCGCGTGCTTCGTTCACGCGCTGCGCCGCTGCGGCCAAGCGCCGGTTGTGCATGCCCTGGCCCACCGCCTCGCCCGCACCCTCGCCAATGCCTTGCACAAAGCTGTGCAAACCGGCGTGGCCCATTTCGATCAGGGCGTCGCCCATGTCGCCACGGAAGCGCCCCGTCGAGCGGTCCACCGCCAGCTCGGTGCCGCGCCCGGCCATGCCGCCCACGGCCTGTATCGCACCCCGGGCCAGCCCACGCCGTCCCGCCGTGGCCACGGACGACACCACACCACCGCCGGTGGCGCTGTTGAGCACCGTGTTCAAGCCCTCACCGGCCCGGCCCACCACGCCCAGAGCGCCGCCCGCGGCGCGGCGCAGCAGGCCACCGCTGGTGGCGATGGCGCGCGCGCGCTCGGCAATGGCCGCGCCGTTGCGTGCCAGCGCCTCGATGGAATTGGTGGCCGCCGCCGTGGCGCCACCGGCCAATGCGCCGCGCGCCAGCCCGCCCAGCAGCCAACCCACCGCGTCGTCCGCGCCGTGCTCCCAGGTGCGTTCGTCCAGCGCCGCCGTGCCCAGGCCGCTGATCGAGCCCGAGATCATGCCGACGATGATCTGGTCCACCACCGGGTTGCCGGTGAAGATGCGCGAGAGACTGGTGAGCGTTCGGCTGGCGGCGTTGGCTGCCGATGCGGTCTTGCTCGCCACCTGGGCCGCCGCACCGAGTTGTGCGCCCACACCGGCGGTGATGGCCTGCACCGCCGTCATGCCCAGGTCCACCGCCGCCTGCTCCCAGCCGTAACGCCCACCCTTGATCGCGTAGTTGGCCGACATGGAAGCCAGACCGGTGATCAGGGCCGCCGCGATCAGCGGCGCCGCCGCGCCTCCGGTGACCACGGTGATCACCGCCGCCGCGATGGCGCCCAGAATCGCGATGCCGGTGGTGGCGATGTCGGCAAAGGCGTCGATGCGGCTGGCGTAGGTTTGCGCAATGTCGACCGCCACGCCGGTGGTGGCGCGGAAGTGCTCGATATCGGGGCCGGTGTAGTTGTTGTCGCCGTCGAAGTTGCCCAGGCGGCCTTCGATCTCGCCGCGCCGCCCCACGGTGAACGGCCCACCCGCCAGCAGTTGCAGCTCGGATTCGGTGCTGGACATGGCTTCGTCGGCCAGCGTGCCATCGGCCAGCCAGGCGCCAAAGCCGCTGGCCTCGCGGCGCTGCTGCTCCAGCGCAAAAGCGGCCACCTCCAGGCGCTCGCGGTCGTTGCGCGGCTGGCCCAACAGCGCGCGCTCCATGCGCAGGCGGTCGTCGCCCGAGACCTCGCCAAACCAGCCTTCGCCGTAGACCCCCAACTCGGCGTCGAGCGAATGGCCCGGGTTGCGCTCGGCGTAGATTTCGCGCATGCGCGCGATTTCGTCGCGGTCCATGCGCTCGGTGAAACGGAACAGCAGGTCTTCGTTGGTGCCCGCGCCTTCCATCGCGTGCTCCAT
>NZ_JBFJMY010000185.1:0-7723 GCF_041633695.1 Hydrogenophaga sp. | reverse complement strand
GTGCTCGCGAGCCTGGCACAAGCGGTGCAGGCGCGCCGAAGCTCGGCAAAAACCTGATGGCCCTGCTCTGGCGCGGCCCGCCCACCGTCAACCTCGCCTTGCAAGGCGGTGGTGCCCACGGCGCCTTCACCTGGGGCGTGCTCGATGCCTTGCTGGAAGACGGGCGCCTGCGTTTCGAAGGGGTGAGCGGCACCAGTGCCGGTGCCATGAACGCGGTGGTGCTGGCGCAAGGCTTGATGCAGGGCGGCCCCGACGGCGCACGCGCCGCGCTGCGCACCTTCTGGACCGCCGTGGCGGGCAGTGCGCCGTTCGAGGTGGCGGTGCCCAGCCCGGACGGCAAAAACCTGGAGCTGGCGCCCGCCATGCGGCTCATGCTGCAGTGGACCCACTACTTTTCACCCGAACAGCTCAACCCCTTCGATCTCAATCCGCTGCGCGACATTCTGTTGAAGCAGCTGGACTTTGAGCGCCTGCGCACACACAGCCCGCTCAAGCTGTTCATCGCCACCACCAACGCCAACACCGGCAAGCTGCGCCTGTTTCGCACGCCCGAACTCACACCCGACGCGGTGCTGGCCTCGGCCTGCCTGCCCACCATGCACCGCAGCGTGGTGATCGACGGCGAGCCCTATTGGGACGGCGGTTATGCCGCCAACCCGGCGGTGTTCCCGCTGTTTCACGAATGCGGCGCGCGCGACATCTTGCTGGTGATGCTGGCCCCGCTCAAACACAGCGCCACGCCGCAGTCGGCCAAAGACATCCAGAACCGCATGATGGAGTTGGCCTTCAACAATACTTTTTTGCGCGAAATGCGCATGTTTGCCCACCTGCGCGACAGTGTCGGGCGCCACGCGTGGTGGAACCGAGGCGTGCTCGAGCGGCGGCTCACGGGTACCCACTTCCATGTGGTGGAAGCCGGTGAAGTCATGCGCGAACTCGGTACCGAGAGCAAGGCGGCGGCCAGCATGCGCTTTTTCGACATGTTGTTTGCCCTGGGCCGCGAGCACGGCAAGGCATGGCTATTGGCCCACCACGGCGACGTGGGCCGACGCAGCAGCGTCGATCTGGGCCAGTTGTTCTACTGAACGCCTGCCAGCGGTAGGGCCGCGCGGGCAGGCGGCGCCCGGTGCCGCGCAGGCGCCGGGCAGATTTCCGTCAGCGCGGTTTGCGCGGCGTCATCGGGCCGCGGCCTTCGATGTGGCGGAAGTTGATGCGGCCCTTGGTCAGGTCGTAAGGCGAGAGCTCCAGAGACACCCGGTCACCCGCCAGGATGCGGATGTGGTTCTTCTTCATCTTGCCCGCCGAATAGGCGATCAACTGGTGTCCGTTGTCCAACGTCACGCGAAAACGCGTGTCGGGCAGCACCTCGTTGACGATGCCCATCATGTCGATCAGTTCTTCTTTGGCCATGCTCAGTTCCTTGTTTCAATCAGGTTCGTATTCGGGCAGATCGAGCGGGCCGCCTGCGGCGCCGTCGCTCCGGTAGCTCCACGCACCCAGTCGATGCCTTGCGCCAAGGCGTAGTCGGCCGCAGCAGCGTGGGTGGAAAACTCGTCCACAAAACGCATCACGCGCGCGGTGGATGCGCTACCGCAGCCGCTGGCAATGGACACGTGGGCAGAAAACCGGCCGCCGGGCAATGCTCTGGGGTTGGCAGCGATGCGGTATTTTCCAAGGGTGAAGGGAGAAAGTCTCGTTGTATCGGTATGAATCATCAAAAACATCAATGGGCGAGGCCCCGCAGCAACAGCCGCAAGACCGGAAACGCCCGAAAAACAAAGTGGCAGCCCCAAGCGCCGGGGTGTCCTACCGAATCGCCCGACAAGTGCCCGCAGTGGACCAGTGTCGAGGCACAAACCACAGCAGAGGGTTCGTGCATCAGGAGGGATATAAAGCCACCGGAAGGTCGGGATTGGATCCGAGACTGGGGTGGCGCGCTTTAGAGGGGCTGGACCGACCAGCCCCTCTGCCAGGGGCTGGACCATGCAAGCGGTCAAGCCTGAACAGGGTCGGTCGCCAAAAGCGATCCCGAATTATACCGCAATGCGAAAAATCGTGCTTGAGGTGGACGCTGTAGCGCACCAAGCCCGACAAAGACCGCGCGGATGGTAGGTGCACGCAGCGGCGCCGAACAAGGCGGCGCGCGCTTATTTCCGGTCCGGCAACTCGATCTTGACTTCCAGCACTTCGAGGTTGTCCTGGCGTTCCAGCTGCACCTTGATGTCGTCCTGGTTGATCTTGACGTATTTGCTGATCACCGCCATGAGCTCGCGCTGCAACGCGGGCAGGTAGTCGGGCTCGGCGGCGTTGCGTCCGCTGCGCTCGTGCGCCAGGATGATTTGCAGGCGTTCCTTGGCGACGCTGGCGGTTTTCTTTTTTTCGCCCAGAAAGAAGGAAAGAAACGACATGGACTTATTTCCTCCCGAACACGCGCTTGAAGAAACCGGCTTTTTCAGCGTCGATGAAGCGCAACGGCTTTTCGGCACCCAGGAAGCGGTCGATCACGTCCAGATAGGCCTCGGCCACATCGGTGCCCTTGAGGTGCACGGCGGGTGTGCCCTGGTTGGAGGCGGTGAGCACGCTGTCGCTTTCGGGGATCACACCGATCAGCTTGATGCGCAGGATGTCCTGGATGTCTTCCAGCGACAGCATCTGGCCTTCTTGCACACGGTTGGGGTTGTAACGCGTGATGAGCAAGTGTTCCTTGATCGGATCCTTGCCTTCGATGGCGCGCTTGGTTTTGCTGCCCAGCATGCCCAGGATGCGGTCGGAATCGCGCACGCTGGACACTTCGGGGTTGGTGACGATGAGGGCTTCGTCGGCGAAGTACATGGCCATCAGCGCACCGGTCTCGATGCCGGCGGGTGAGTCGCAGACGATGTATTCGAAGTCCATCGCGGCAAGGTCGTTCAAGACCTTTTCGACACCGTCCTGGCTCAGCGCGTCCTTGTCGCGGGTCTGGCTGGCCGCCAGCACATACAGGTTGTCGCACTGTTTGTCTTTGATCAGCGCCTGGTTCAGGTTGGCTTCGCCCTGGATGACGTTGATCAGGTCGTAGACCACGCGGCGTTCGCAACCCATGATCAGGTCGAGGTTGCGCAAGCCCACGTCAAAGTCGATCACCGCGGTCTTGTGACCGCGCAGGGCCAGGCCGGTGGCAAAGCTGGCGCTGGTGGTGGTTTTGCCAACCCCGCCTTTGCCCGAAGTAACGACGACGATTTTGCTCATGGAGTGGGTGCTTTCAAGGTCTGAATAGGAAATGGCTGGCTCAATGGCCCAGCGCTTCGATGACGAGTTTGTCGCCCTCGGGGCCGGCCACCAGGCGCACCTGGGCTGGCAAGCCCTGGATTTCCTTGGGCAAGGCGGTTTCGCTGGTGCGGTAGATGCCGGCGATGGAAATGAGTTCGGCCGCCATGCCCAAGGCGAAAATGCGCGCGTCGCCATTGCCACGGGCACCCGCAATGGCTTTGCCACGCAGCGGCGCATACACGTGGATATGCCCATCGGCGATGACTTCGGCACCGGGGTTGACCATGGCCATGACCACCAGGTCGCGGCCACGCGCGTAGACCTGTTGACCCGAACGCAGGGGTTTGTCGATGATCAAGGCACCGGGCGCAGGGGCGGGTGGCGCTTCGACCGCCGGGACCTGGGGCGGGCTGGTGGCGGGGTCGGCTTCGGGGGATCTGGCCGGGCGCTGTACGGTGGCGTCTGCCGCCGACATCAAACCCGCGGCCAGGGCCTGCGCCATTTGTTCGGCATTGCCGCCCCGAACGGCCAGGGGATTGAGCCGGTAACTGCGCAGCAAGGCCGTGAGTGCCACAAAATCGGGCACCGGCACCGCATCCAGGGCTTGCAAGGGCGTGAGATCGATGACCAGCGGATCGTGGTCAAAAAAATCCGGCATATCGCCAAAGCGTTGGGCAAATTCTTCGCCCAGGCGCTCCAGATGGTCGGATTTGAGTAACAAGGCCACCAGAGGCAGGTTGGCGCTCTTGATCTCAAACGTGGTGGGCGCGTTTCCTGTGAGGGCTACAGACATGGATGGGCTGGCTCTGTCCGGGTCGAACCGGTAAATCCGCGCGGGCCGACAAGGCACGCATCACAGCCGGGCATCTTACCAGCCGGGTCACCCGCGCTTTGCATCCAGATGTGAGGTGGCCACGGTAGCCACCAGTTCCTCACAAGGCTGTGTATAACTTTTTAACAACCTCGATGTTATCCACAGATTTTTTCTTTTGTCCGATCTGTCCCCAATCGTGTCTTTGGGCAAGAGCCTGGTCTGCACATGGTTTTAAAGTCGCCAAGTGCTTGATTTGTATAAAGAAAAGTGGCTTGTACACAGAAATTGCCGTTCTTCTACTACTGCTACTAATTTATATATAAGAAGTTATAGAAGAAGAAAGCACAGCCCAAACGGTGGAAAACCGACCCAGCCCGTTCTCTTTCCCCATCTCAACGCCGCCATTTGTGCAGCAGGGATGGGTGCATACCCAAAAAAAAACGAGGCCGTTCACACGGCCTCGTTGCAGGAAGTGGGGAAAATTCAGCTGCGTGCTGCGGGTGTGGTTTCACGATCCATGTGGGGGTGGTCTTTGCCACCCATGTGCCCATGGCCTTTGTGGCCGTGGCCCATGCGGTGCTCACCCTTCATCCCTGCCCGGTGAAAGCCCATGCGCTGGTTGTCAAAGGTTTTTTGCTGTTCGGGCTTGAGAGCCGCGTAAAAGCTCTTGATAGCGTCGCTGCGCTTGGCCATTTCGCCGTCGCGTTCGGCTTTCAGAGCCGCCATTTTGTCCAGACGCTCGGGGGTGGTCAGTTTGGACCAGGCTTCGCGGTCGATCGGGGTGCGCTTGCTCATGTCGGGCTGCATGCGCGCCACGAAGGCGTTCCAGGCCGGCTCCTGGTCGGCGCTGAGCTGCAGTTCGGTCTTCAGCTTGGCCTGGTGTTCGGCCATGCGTTTTTCCATGCGCTGGGCGCGTTGGGCATGGCGGGCCAGCTTGTCGGCGCCGGGTTGGGCGTTGGCGCCGTCGGCGGCGCGTTGGCTGGTGTGTGGCTTGTGCATGTCGGGCTCCGTGCCGTTCATGCCCTGGGCGATGGCTGTGGCTGACACACCGATGAAGGCGGTGGCGATGGCGGCTGCGATGATGGCGCGGGGGGTCGAGAATTTCATGGTCACTCCTGGGTGGTTGGGGAAAAATTTCCAGTGCATCGGGGTTCTGAGGGTTTGCTGCTGGAATGGACCCAGTGTGGAAGTGCGGTGTTTCTCGTCTGTGCCGCTTTGCAGCCGTTGTGTAAAGATTTGTTCCGCTTTATGCCGGCAAAAATCCCTACCGACCGGTTCAGGGATGGGCCAGATCGTCCAGAATCGGGCAGTCGGGTCGTTCGTCGCCGGGGCAATGGCTGAGCAAACTGTCCAGTGTGCGTTGCATGGCCTGCATGGCCACGATGCGCTCGGCCAGTTCGTCCATGTGTTTTTGAGCCACGCGTTTCACGCTGGCGCTGCTGCGCCGGCGGTTGTGCCACAGGCCGACCAGTTCGGCGATGGCATCCAGGCTAAAACCCATGTCGCGCGCGCGGCGGATGAATCGCAGGGTGTGCACGTCCGACAAGCTGTACTGGCGGTAGTTGCTGTCGGTGCGGGTCACCGCACCGAGCAGTTCCAGCGACTCGTAGTGGCGCAACATCTTGGGTGAAATGCCACTGAGCTCGGCGGCTTTGCCAATGCCGATGGGCCAGGCATCCTGCATTGGCAGTTCGGGCTCGGTCTGAGTGGCGGTGCGGGCCCGGGTCGGGCTGCCGCCACGGTGGGCCTGTGTCTTGTTCATGCGGCGACGGTGTAGCCTTCTTCCCGAATGGCGTGCGCAATGCGGTCGTGGTCCTGATCCGATTGCACCTCGACCCGGTCCTGGCTGCGGTCGATTTGAACGATGGCCTTGGGGTCCAGTGTTTTGATGGCGGCCAAGACCGCTTTTTCACAGTGGCCACAGGTCATGCCTTGAACATGGAAAGTCTGGTTCATGGTGTTTCTCCAAAAGTTGTTGAAGCTATTTTGAACCTTGACACCATGGGAAGGTCAAGTTGCATTGCAAGCGTTAACAAATCCACCATCCCAGCTTGACCTTCCCATTATTGGAAAGCTTATGCTGAGCCTATGAACACCGCCGTATCCCATTCCTTCCCAGAATCCAGCGCATCGCCTTCAACGGATGGTGGCCATTTCGACCTGGGCATTGGCGGCATGACCTGCGCGTCCTGTGTGTCCCGGGTTGAACGCGCCTTGAAAAAACAGCCTGGGGTGACGGCCGCTGCCGTGAATCTGGCGACCGAATCGGCGCGCATCACCATGGCGGATGCGGGCGATGCGCGCAACCAGGCGCTGATGCGCCGCGCCGTGCGCGATGCCGGCTACGAACCCAGGTCGATGGAGGCGATGGACGAAGAAGAGCCCCAATGGATGGGGATTCCGCGCGATTTTCTGCCGGTGCTGGCGGGCATCGTGCTCTCAGCGCCCTTGGTGTTGCCCATGTTGGGCGACTTGTGGAACCAGCACTGGATGTTGCCGGCCTGGCTGCAGTTTGCACTGGCCACGCCGGTGCAGTTCGTGCTGGGTGCGCGCTTTTACAAGGCCGGCTGGCACGCGCTCAAGGCCTATACCGGCAACATGGAATTGCTGGTGGCCATTGGCACCAGTGCGGGTTGGGCTTTGTCCACCTGGCTGTGGTGGAAAGCCGCCCCGGGCGAGATGGCGCATTTGTACTTTGAAGGTTCGGCGGTGGTGATCACGCTGGTGATGCTGGGCAAATGGCTGGAGCTGCGCGCCAAGCGGCAAACCACCTCGGCCATCCGTGCCCTGCACGCCTTGCGACCCGAACGCGCGCACCTGGTGCCCGACGGTGTTCGGCGCACAGAAGAAACCGATGTGCCGGTGGAAGAACTGTTGCCCGGCGATGTGGTGACGGTGCGGCCCGGTGAACGTTTTCCGGCCGACGGCACGGTGCAACAAGGCAGTACCCAGGCCGACGAATCCATGCTGACCGGGGAAGCCATGCCCGTGCCCAAAGAGGCGGGCGATGGTGTCACCGGTGGATCGCTCAACGGCGAAGGCGCGGTGCAGGTGGTGGTGCGCGCGGTGGGTGCACAAAGCGTGCTCGCCCGCATCATCGGCCTGGTGCAGGACGCACAGGCGGGCAAGGCGCCGGTGCAACGCATGGTGGACCAGGTGGCGGCGGTGTTTGTGCCGGTGGTGTTGCTGATCGCCATCGCCACCCTGGTGGTCTGGCTGTGGCTGCAAGCACCGTTGGAAGTGGCTCTGCTGCACGCGGTTTCGGTGCTGGTGATCGCCTGCCCCTGTGCCTTGGGACTGGCCACGCCGGCGGCCATCATGGCCGGCACCGGTGTGGCGGCCCGGCACGGGATTTTGATCAAGGACGCGCAGGCGCTGGAAATCGCGCACAAGGTGGACACGGTGGCTTTTGACAAGACCGGCACCTTGACGCAAGGCCACCCCCGTCTGCTGCTGATCGACACCCTGCCCGGGGTTGACGAATCCGCCGCCTTGGAAACCGCCGCAGCCTTGCAGGCACAAAGCGCACACCCCTTGGCGGTGGCGGTGATGGACGCGGTGCGCAGCACCGGCATGGACATGGCCCAGCTGCCCGTGGCCCAGGACGTGCAGGCCGTGGCGGGGCGGGGCAGCAGGGGTTCGGTCAAAGGGGCGATGCTG
>NZ_JBFJMY010000184.1:0-7731 GCF_041633695.1 Hydrogenophaga sp. | reverse complement strand
GCTGGGTGGCCTGGGCGTGTTCGCCTGGGCCGTGGTCGACGCGCGCTCGCGCCCGCCGGTGGTGCACAAGGGCCCGGTACGGGTGGTGCCCGCCACCAGCGACCCGGCCTGATCGCACCACGCAGCACGCACTAGGCTGCAGACTCAAGCCGCGGTGTAGCCCGCCCAGCCTTTCGCCCGCAAATCGCAAGCCGGGCAAGTGCCGCATCCGTAGCCCCACACGTGGCGGTGTTCGCGGTCGCCCAGGTAGCAGGTGTGGGTGTGCTCCACGATCAGATCGACCAGGGTCTGGCCGCCCTGCGGTCCGGTGGCTTCGCCCAGGTCGTGCGCCATTTGCCAGGTCGCGGCTTTGTCGATCCACATCAGCGGCGTTTCGATCAGAAAGCGCTTGTCCATGCCCAGCGAGAGCGCGATCTGCATCGCTTTCATGGTGTCGTCGCGGCAATCGGGGTAGCCGGAAAAATCGGTTTCGCAGACCCCGGTCACGATCACGTCCATGCCCCGCCGGTAGGCCAGCGCGGCGGCCAGCGTGAGAAACAGCAGGTTGCGCCCCGGCACAAAGGTATTGGGCAGGCCGCTGGCTTCCATCTTGAAAGCCGTGTCGCGGGTGAGCGAGGTCTCCGACACTTTGCCCAGCACGGCCAGGTCGAGCAAATGGTCTTCGCCCAGCTTCGCGCCCCAGGCCGGAAAGGCGTGGCGCAGCTTTTCCAGCACCACGGTGCGGGCCGACAACTCCACGCTGTGGCGCTGGCCGTAGTCAAAACCCAGGGTTTCCACGCGCGGATAACGCGCCAGTGCAAGGGCCAGGCATGTGGTGGAGTCTTGCCCACCGGAAAACAGAACGAGTGCGCTTTGGTGCATGGCGCGATGGTAGCGCGCACCGGCGGCGCCTGGCCGGAACCGGGTGTTTTCAGCGGCCGGGTGAGAAGTCCCGGCTGGTGGACAGCATGCGCAACAAGGCGCGGTTGGCGTGCTCCATGCTGATGCCGTGGTGGTGGCACAGGTCGGGCAGACGGTGCAGGTTGGCGGCGTCGCCCTGGGCGGCCGAGACCTGCAGGTAGTGGTGGTAAGGGCCGCTGCGGCGCAGCAAGGCGTCGGGCACGCGGTTGGGTAGCGACAGGCGCTCCAGCAGATCGGCCAGCGGCTGGTGCTCCAGCAGGTCGATCTGAGCCAGCAGCGCGGTCAGATACACCTCGGCGCGCAGGTAGGCGTCCGAGCCGGGTTCGAGCAGGTGCTGCGCCAGGCGCGCGCGCATCGACATGCGGTAGCGCACCGGGTGCAAGGCGGTGTCGTGGTCGCTGTCCACCAGTTGCTCGGTGAGCCAGCGTTGCAAGGCGGAAAAACCGAGCATCAGAATCGCGTGGCGCAGCGATTCGATGGGTGCGCGCTGCGCCGCTGGCGAGGCACTGACCATGACCAGCAGGCGGTAGACCAGCACCGGGTCCTGGCGCAGCACGCGCTCGATGCGATCGACCGCGCTGTCGCGGTCAATCGCGGTTTGCACCTGCTGGATCACCGCGTCTTCACAAGCCAGGGTCTGTTGCCGGTAGGCGTGCAGCACGTCGTCGTCGGGCCAGTCCAGCACACCCCAGGCCTTGCCGCTGTCCAGGCACAGTTGGGCCAGTGCATGGCTGCCCATGCCTTCATAAATCTGACCAGGCAGGAACGGCGCCAGTGCATCGCCTGCGGTGCTGCTGGCCTGGCTCTGCAAGGCTTGAAAAGCCTCGGCGGGCGTCAGGCGCAACAAGCTGCGCACGCCCAGCGGGGCTTCGGTTTCCGCACCCAGGTCGGCCAAGGCGGCGCGGCGCACCAAGACATGGCCGCGCCCGACCGCCGATTCCAAGCGGGCCAGACTGTCGGCGTCCTGGAAGTGGGACACCGGCACTTCCAGCCAGATGTTGGGCACGGGCTCACCGTCCAGAGCCTGCGACAGCAGCAAGTGGGCGTCCAGGCGCAACACCAGCACCGGCGCGCTGGCCGGCCAGTCGTCGTCCAGGATTTCCATCAGGTGCTGGGCGTCGAAGGTGTCGGCGCTCAGGGTTTTGACGCACAGGCGCACCGCCGCGAGCTGGCGCTGGCGGCCCCAGATCGGCTGGTAGCCGAGGGCGATGCTGTCCAAAACGGTCTGGCTCATGGCGTCTCCGCAAACCCTTCAGGGCCTGTTCTCACTGTCTGGCCAAGTGCCCACCACGCCCTAGCCCAGGTACTGGAACAGGGACAGGCGCTGCACTTGCGCATACGATTTGAGCGCCGCTTCGAGCGCCGTCTGCTGGTTCTGGAAGTCGGAGATGCCTTGCACCATGTCCAGATCTTCCAGTTGCGATTTTTCGTTCTCCAGTGCCACCGAGCGGTTCTTGAGCGAGCTGTCCAGCGACTCCGCGCGGTTGAGCCATTCGCCGGCGCGTCCGCGTGCGCTCAGCACCCGGTCCAGTCCGCTGTCGAGTTCGCCCAGGGTGCGCGAGAGCGCCTGGTTGCGGCTGGCGTCGCTCTGGCTGCCGCGCAAGGTGTCGATCGCGTCCTGCATCACTTTGAAGATGTCGGTGACACCCGTGACCGGCCGCAGTTCGATGCTGTCGCCCGCCGCTGGCTGGCCCTTCATTTCAAACGACAAACCATCAAAGCCGATGGTCTTGCCGGCTTCGTAGGGCACGCCGGTCTGGCCCGCCACCGGTGTGCCGGTGCTCAGATCGGTCACGGTGTATTGCAAGGCGCCGCCCACACTGGCAAACGCCACCGAGTAGTCGTGGCCGGTCAGCAAGCTGGCGTCGCTCACCTGGCCGCTGCTGGTGCGCACGCCGCCGGTATTGGAACTGGGCAGGTCGAGCGAAAAGCTGCCGTTGCCTTGTGGCAGACGCATCCAGATCGCTTCGCCGTCAAAGGACTGGGGCAGCGACACATTGCCCGCCGCGCTCTGCCCGCGCTGGCCGTTGAACTGCACACCCGTCCCGCTGGGGCCGTACAAGTCCACAAAAGGTTGGGTGCTGCCACCCAGGCCACCGAACAAGGTGCGGCCCTCGGTGTCTTGCCGGTTCGCCACCGCCAGCATCTGGTCGCGCAGACCCTCGATCTGGTCGGCCATGGTTTTGCGGTCGCTGGCGCTGTAGGTCGCGTTGCTGGCCGACACCAGCAACTCGCGGGTTTTCTGCAGCAACTCGCCCGATTCGGCCAGTCCACTTTCGGCCTGGGCCAGACTGGTGCGCGAAGATTCCAGCGCCCGCATATCGGCCTGCACGCGACCCATGCGGTTTTGTGCGCCTTCGGCCAGGGTGGCGGCCACCGGGTCGTCGCTGGCGCGTATCACACGCTTGCCGGTGGACAGGCGCTCTTGCTGCGCAGACAGCTCGGCCTGGCGCTTGGTCAGCATGCTGATGGTGTTGTCGTAGCTGTTGGCGGTGGCGATTCTCATGGCGGCTCCGGGGTTCAGCGGCCAACGCTTTGCATCAGCGTGTCGAAGGTGCTTTGTGCGATTTGCAAAAACTTGGCAGCGGCCTGGTAGGCCTGCTGGTACTGCAACAGACGCGCGGCTTCCTCGTCCAGGTTCACACCCGAAACCGCGGCACGCGCCGACTCGGTGCTGCCAGCCAGTTGCGCAGAAAATTCGGCGGCGAATTGGGCGCCCTGCACCTTGGTGCCGACCGAAGACAACAGGCCGATATAACCATCGCTCAGCGAAGCGCCCTCAAAAGTGGGCTTGTCGCGCAAGGCCAGCAAGGCTCCGGCGTTGCCGCCGTTTTGTGCGCTGGAACCGGCGGGTGCTGCCCCCACCGCAAAGCTGTCGCCCGCGCTGGGGCTGCCGCGCAGCGTGAGACTCCAGCCATTGAAGCTGATGGCCTGGCCCGGCACGTAGTTGTAGCTGGCGGGCGGCCCGGGGTTGTCGGGTGCTGGGCTGCCGGGCGCGGCACCGGTCACGGTGAAACTGCCATTGGCCAGGAAGCTGATGCTCACCGGGTCCGTCAGGTTGGCCGATGACTGGACCGCGTACATGCTTTCTATGCTCAGGCCGCCCGCGTTGCTGCTGGCGGGCTGCGCCTGCAACGGACTGGCGGCGGCCAACTGGTCGGGCGCGCCAATGGCCATGGTGAGGTTGCGCGCTGCCGCCGCAAAAGGGCGCACGATGAAACGGTCACCGGTGGCGGCGGCACCACTGTCCAGCTCAAAGCGCAGACCGTCGACTTCGGCGGGCAGTGCGGCAAACGACTGGGTGCTGCCGTCGCTCAAGCGCCTCACGTTGACGCCGGAGGCGTCGAAACTGATTTCGTAGTCCGAAGCCATGAGCGCAGAGGCGTTGCTCACCGCTGCGCCGATGGCCGCGCTACCGCTGTTGCCGGCGTTGGCCACCCCCACGGAGCGAGCCGGTGGCACAAAGAAGTTGGTGCCGGTATTGCCTTTGAGATCGACGCCGAGCGCGTGCTGGTTGTTCACCTCGGTGGCCAGCGCCAGCGCCATGCGGCCAAGCTCGTTTTGCGCTTGCGGCAGGTCGGTGCTCAGGAACCGCATCAGGCCTGCGAGCTCGCCGCCGCCCATGGCATTGGCGCTCAGCAAGGTGTTTTGACCCGCTTGCACAAAAGCCACTTTCATCTGGCTCGGGTCGCCCGCGTCGCGCAAGGTGGCCAGCTTGTTGGCCTCGGAGCCCAGCACCAGGGGCAGGCTACCGGCCACGAACACGTTGGTGGTGCCGTCGGTGTTCAGCACGCTGGAGGTTTGCACATACTGGTTGAGCTGGCTGATCAATTGATCGCGCTGGTCCAGCAAGTCGTTCGGGGTATGCGGCTGGCCCTGGGTTTCCTTGATGCGCTGGTTCACCGTGGCGATGTCTTTGGCCAGGCGGTTGACGTTGTCGACCGTGGTGCGCATCTGCTGCTGCGAGGTGTTCTGCAACAGGTCGAGCTGGCCAGCGGTGTCGCGCATCTGGGCAGCCAGCTCGTCGCCGCGCGAGATAGCCACCGTGCGCGCGGTGAGGTTGCTCGGCGAAGAAGCCACGTCGGTCCAGGCGTTGAGCATGTCGTTCATGGTCGAACCCAGGCCCGCGCTGCCGGTAGGAAACAGCTGCTCCAGCTGCTTCATCTTGGACAGGATGACCTTGTCGGCAGAGGCCACCGATGTCGCCAGCTGCGCCTCCCGGGTGAGATAGGCATCGTGCGCGCGGGTCACGGTGTTGATGTCCACCCCCTTGCCATAAAACCCGTTGCCCAGGTCCTGGTAGCCCGCGCTCTTGAGCTCCACCGACTGGCGCGAATAGCCCGGCGTGTTGACGTTGGCGATGTTGTTGCCAATGACCTGCAACACCGCCAGGTTGGTGGTCATGGCCTTGGCGCCGATGTTCAGTGCAGACATGTCAGTACCTCACGCCCGTGTAGGCGAAACAGCCACGACCGGCAAGTGCCTCACCCCGTCCCTCTCCCACGGGGAGAGGGAGCGAGGAAGTCCAGCCAGAAACACCGCGGATCGGGCTTTGCCCGGCCGCAGGTGTTGCCCCCTGGGGGGAGGCACCGCAGGTGCTTCGGGGGGTACTCATATCTGCGCCCTCTGCAAGCTCAGCGTGGTGTTGATGGCGCGGCTCAGCTTGGCGGCGTACTGCGGATCGGTGGCGTAGCCGGCTTTTTGCAAACCACTGGCGAACTGTTCGGCCGATCCGAGCTTGTCCATCACCTGGTCGTAGCGCGGACTCTGGCTGATGAGGCGGGCGTAGTCGCGGAACGAATCGGCGTACGAATCGTAGGCACGGAACTTGGCGACGGTCTTGCGCGGTTCGCCGTTGACGTATTCGGTGGTGGTGATTTCGGCCACCTTGCCGGTCCAGCTCGACGTGGCCTTGATGCCGAACAGGTTGTGCGAGTTGCTGCCATCGCTGTGGCGGATTTCGCTGCGCCCCCAACCGGTCTCGTGCCCGGCCTGGCCCAGCATGAAACTCGACGGTATGCCCGACTCGCGCGCCACGGCAGCGGCGGCCTGCTCGTGCTGGTTCACAAAACCGGCTTGCCGGCTGCTGCCCTCGACCCGGCCCAGGGTGGAGACCGATGCCGCTCCGGTGTTGCCCGGCAGCGCTGCTGCGTCGGTCGCGGGCGCCATGCGGCCGCTCAATTGCCGTTCGATCGCTTCGCTCAGGCCACCGGGCAGGCCCGAGAGCTGTACCGCGAACTGCTGGTCCAACAAATCGGTGCCCAGGTCGGCGCCCTCGTTCTCCATCAGGCCCGACTTCATGGTCGCTTCGCGCATGCTCTTGATCAGCTCGCGCATGAACAAGGATTCAAACTGTTTGGCCGCTTCTTTCAGCGTCGCTTTGTCGGTCGGTCCGTCGCCGCTGGCAAAACGCAGGGCGTTGAGCGACCCGGGGTCGGCCGCCAGGGATTGGGGTTTCAAAGGCGAAATGCTCATGACCACATCCTTTCCGCCACCACGGGCGCGCGGCGATTCGCCATGGCCTGTATGCGCAGCAAACCGGTGGTGGCGTCCAGCAGCATGCGGGCGCCCGTGCGCAGCACCGTGCCCCGCCCGGGAACACCCCGGATCGCGCTGCGCGCGACCGCAGGCTGCGCGCCCTGGAACAGCTGGCGCGAAGCGGGGGTTGAAGCGGCGCGGGCGCGGTTCATTTAGATCACCTCCAGCTCGGCATTCATGGCGCCTGCGGCCTTGATGGCTTGCAGAATCGCCAGCAGGTCTTGCGGCGTGGCACCCAGGGAATTCAAGACCCGCACCACATCGGCCAGCTGAGGGGCGGTGTCCATCTTGATGAGCGAGCCCGCGTCCTGGCTGATCTGGATATTGGCTTTTTCCGTCACCACGGTCTGGCCCCCGGTGGACAGCGCATTGGGTTGGCTCACCATGGGGGTGGAGCTGATGCTGACCGACAGGTTGCCGTGTGCGACCGCGCAGGCGGCCAGCGTCACGGCCTGGTTCATCACGATGGAGCCGGTGCGGGCGTTGATGATGACCTTGGCGGTGGGCACGCTGGCCTCCAGCCGCACTTCTTCCACCTGGGCCAGAAAGCCCACGCGGGCATGGGCGTCGGCGGGTGCACGCAAGCGCACCAGGCGGCCGTCCACCGCCTGTGCCGTGCCACTGCCCAGGCTGCGGTTGATGGCGTCGGCCACGCGGCGCGCGGTCGTGAAGTCGTCGGCGGTGAGGCCCAGGTCGATGGTGTCACCCAGGGCAAAAGACGTCTCTACCGTGCGCTCCACCTGCGCGCCACCGGGAATGCGGCCCGCGCTCAGGTGGTTGATTTGTACCTTGCTGCCGCCGGCCGAGGCACCGGCGCCGCCCACCAGCAGATTGCCTTGCGCCAGCGCATAGATTTCGCCATTGGCGCCCTTGAGCGGCGTGGCGATCAGGGTGCCGCCACGCAGCGATTTGGCGTTGCCGATGGAGGCCACCGTGACGTCAATCGCCTGCCCGGGCTGCGCGAACGCCGGCAACTGGGCCGTGACCAGGACAGCGGCCACGTTCTTGAGCTGCATGCTGGCACCGGCCGGCAAGGACAGGCCGAGCTGCTGCAGGTAGTTGCTCATGCTCTGGGCGGTGTAAGGCATTTGCGTGGTCTGGTCGCCCGTGCCGTCCAGGCCCACCACGAGACCGTAGCCGGTCAGCTGGTTGCTGCGCACGCCTTGCACCGCCGCGATTTCCTTGACGCGGATCGATTGCGCCGCGACCGATCCGGCCACCAGACAGCCCAGCACCAGCCACACGCCGCCGAGAACACCTGCGGCGTTGCGGGCCCAGCGGCGGCTGGGGGTG
>NZ_JBFJMY010000183.1:0-7768 GCF_041633695.1 Hydrogenophaga sp. | reverse complement strand
TCGGGTTGGCCGGTCACAAGGCAATTGCTCTTGAGCAAATGGCTCATCAGCGATTCGCTCACCGGCTGCTCGTCCAGCGCGGCGCTGAGCAGCTCGGGCGCGGGCTGGTATCGGGTGCATTCCACGTCCAGCCGGTCGATGCACAGGCCTTTGAGTTCCTGCACCTTCTCGCTCTCGAATTGTTCGGGCAGACACAGCTTCACCCCCACGCCCGCCTGCATGGGGCCACCGTGCCAGATCGCGCCGTTCAAGTCGCTTCGGATCTGCTGGCGCACCGCGTCGGCACTGGCGAAACCGGTGTTGTTGAAGCTGTTGAGGTAGAGCTTGAACGATTTGCTCTCCACGATATGGGTGCTCTCGCAAGGCACGGTGATGTGCGCCAGCGCCACCTGCGGCTTGCCACGCAGGTTGAGCCAGGACAGCTCGTACGCGGTCCAGAGGTCGGCGCCCAAAAAAGGCAGGCTGCCGCTGATGCCCATGTCTTCGCGCTTGGCCGCGCGGGGCAAGGGGAACAGCAGCGATGCGTCGTAGCGATCGACGTAGGCCGAGGCTTTGCCCAGCTGCGAGTGCTCCGGCGTGTTGTCGCTCATGGATGGACCGCCTGGAGGTGCGGCACGATGAGTTCGGCCAGGCGCTTGGCCACGCCCGGCGGCCAGTCGTGGCCCATGCCTTCGATGGCTTCGAAGCGTGCGCCCGGTATGCGCTCGGCGGTGTCGCGTCCGCAGGCAATCGGCACCAGCGGATCGGCCGTGCCGTGGATCACCAAGGTAGGACAGCCGATTTTGGGCAGCAGCTCAAAGCGCTGGGTGTCGCTGGCGATCGCCATCATCTGGCGCACCACGCCTTCGGGGTGGTAGCTGCGTTGCACGCCTTGCATCAGATGTTGCTGGAACTCGGCCATGTCTTGCGCATACGCCGGACTGCCCACGAGCTTGAAGAGGTCGAGCGTATGGGCCACCACCGCCTCGGGGTCCTTGCTGCTGGGCCGCTTGAGCATGGCCTGGGTCACATCCATGCCAGGCCCGGGCAGACCGGGCGCGCCGCTGGAACTCATGACGCTGGTCAGGCTGAGTACGCGCGTGGGCGCGGTGGCAGCGATGCGCTGCGACACCATGCCGCCCATGGACACGCCCACCAGGTGCGCCTGGCGGATCTTGAGCGCGTCCAGTATCCCCAGCGCGTCCTGCGCCATGTCTTGCAGGCTGTAGCCCGAACGCAGCGGCAAACCGATGCGCGACTTGATGAACTGCCAGGCCAGGTGGGGTTGCCCCAGATCATCGAGATGGCTGGACAAGCCGATGTCGCGGTTGTCGTAGCGGATCACCCGGTAACCCGCGCGCACCAGGGCCTGGATCAGCGAATCGGGCCAGGCCACGAGCTGCATGCCCAGGCCCATGGTGAGCAACACCGCAGGAGCCGTCTCTTCGCCGCTGATTTCGACTTCGAAACTGAGCCCGTTGCTTTGAATTTTCATGACCAAGGATCTCGGTGGGAAGACGAAGAGACAGTGAAAGCGAAGAGTCCGTACCAGGCGCCGGGAGAAGCCGGCGTTGGGCACCGGGAACCGACGCCGCCCGCATTGTGCGCGACTTAGGTGAACACGCCTTCGCGCAACCACTTGGTGGCTACCCACTTCTCGCCCTCCAGCACTGGTGTGCCGCCGTGCAGGCTGCGGGTGGACGGCTCGGGCTTGTCGTAGCTGAAAAAGACGGCGTTGCCGCGCAAGGGCGCCACCTCCAGGCCGATGTCGGGAAACACGGTGGCACCGCCCCGGGTCGGTTCGTTCAAATACATGATCAGTGTGGCGACGCGCTGGCCACCGCGTTTGACAATGGTCGGCGTGCCCGGCTCCTTGGGGTCGAAATAGTCGTAGTGCGGCTTGTACTCGGCACCGGGCCGGTAGTGCAGCACCTGCAGACCTTCGCCGTTTTCCAGCGGCCAGTTCACCAGCCGCGCAATACGCGCCTCGATGCGCTCGATCAGGGGCGTCTGTCCGCGCGTGAAAAACATGCCGTTGCTGGTGCGGTCGGGGTTGAGCTCCTCACCGCCCGATTTGGTCTCTACCGTGAGCGATCGCGCCATGCGCGGTCGCGCCGCGGCAATCAGACCATCGCACTCTTCGTCGCTCAAAAAATGGCCCAGCACCAGCACGCGCGGGTTGATCAGGCTGGCGATCACCTCGACCAGACCATCGCCCACGTCGATCTGGTTCGCCGCCCCGGACAGCGCCACGTCGGGCAGGCTCGAGGCCGGGCGCGCCACCACGGGTGAGGCGGTGCGCGGCACATCCGCTGCCGGCGGCGAAGCCCGTGTGGCGCTCTTGTTCTGGCTTTGCAGGTGTTCACGCAAGGTGCTTTCCATCGCGCTGATGGCCACATCCTCGTCCCACCCTGAGGACTTCATGGCCTCCAGCACGGCATCGGGTGCGAAGCCGGCGCTGGCCTGTTCGATGATCCATTGGCGCAAGGCGGGGGTGACGGTCTGTTTCATGACGGTCCTGGCGGTGGGTTTTGACTGGGAAATGGTTCAGGCTTTCTGTTCGCGGCGAAACACCAGGCGCTCGGCGTCGGACGCCGCTGCGTTGAAACGGTAGCCCTCGGCGTCAAAGCCTTTGAGCTGCTCGACCAGCGTGGCCTGATGCTTCACAGCGTAACGCACCATCAGGCCACGTGCGCGTTTGGCCATGAAACTGATGATCTTGTATTGGCCGTTCTTGTACTCCTCAAACACCGGCGTGACCACCCGGGGCTTGAGGACCTTGCGGTCCACCGCCTTGAAATACTCCTGGCTGGCGAGGTTGATCACCACCGGGCTGACATCGGCGGCGGCGCGCTGGTTCAAATAATCGGCGATCTGGCTGCCCCAGAACTGGTAAAGGTTGCTGCCCGCGCTGGTGGCCAGGCGGGTGCCCATTTCGAGCCGGTACGGCTGCATGCGGTCGAGCGGGCGCAACACGCCGTAGAGCCCACTCAAGATGCACAGGTGCTGCTGCAACCAGTCGAGCTCGGCCCCGCCCAGCGACTTCGCATCCAGACCGCCGTAGACATCACCATCAAAAGCCAGCACCGCTTGTTTCGCGTTCTTGGCAGTGAATTTGGGCCGCCAAGCCTGGTAGCGCGCCACGTTCAGCCCCGAGAGCGTGTCCGACAAATGCATGAGTTCGGCGATCTGCAAGGGCGACTTTTCGCGCAGCACCTCGATGAGGGCGCTGGATTGCTTCACGAACAAGGGTTGCGTGTGCTCGGTGGTGTGCGCCGGTGTCTCGAAATCGAGGGCTTTGGCGGGAGAAATCAGAAACAGCATGGGGTGCGTCGGGTTCGGCTTGGTCGCCGGTTTCAAACAGAAAAAAAGGCTTCCCGCAGGAAGCCCCGATTATCGCCAACCGGACCTTCAGCGCAGATCGCCCGCCAGGCTGCTCAGGGTTTCGAGGTTGATCTGGACGTGCGCCGGGTAATGCGTGTGGTCGCAGCCCAGCTTGACGCCGGCGCCCGCCTTGACGGCCGCACACATCGGCGGCGTGAATTCGAAGCGCACAAAGTGCACGGCCGAGGTCTTTTCCTCGTTCTCGCGGTCCAGGTCCTCGTCGGCAATGGCGTAGACGCGGGTGTGGCCCTCGACTTCAACAAACAACCGGTCTTCCACGCCGATCAGCCGCGCCAGCTCGCGCTTGCGCTCGTTGACGTCGGTGTACTCGATCATCATGGTGGCCTTCCAGTTGCTGCCATCGGGCACCAGCGGCGCATAGGCCTCGATCTCCTGCAGGATGCCCTCTTCCTCGAAGACTTTTTCAATGCGCAGCATTTCCTGGATCTGGTAGCGGATGGTGGTCTCGCTCTCGAACTGCAGGTTGATGTGCTCGCCCAGCAGCACGCTGCGCAGCTTGCGGTGCGCAATGACATCGGCCTTGTGCAGCTTGCGCCACTTGGTGTAGGCCTCCAGGCTCATGAGGCTGTCGGGGGTGATGTGTCCGGTGAGTTGCATGGGTTTCTCCTGTTCAACGTAGGTTTTGCCGCCGGGCCGCCCCAAGGCAAAACGCGCCCCAGAGCTGGCGTCGACCGGGTCCCTCCCCAGTCCTGGGGCAGCGACCCGCGCAGCGGCGGAGCGTGGGGGCCGTCATTTTTTCAGGCCGTATGCCCGGGCCACCAGGCTCAGCGGATGCTGCAGCTCGGGCGCGCCGAGGCCGTTGACCTCGAAACCCTGGGCGATGTGGTGGCCGCCGAGCGGGCAGTCCGAGCTGATGTAGTCGGGTTTGCTGCCGTCCTTCATGTTGGCCATGGCCTTGAATACCGGCTTGCCGATCTTCATGGCGGTCTGGTGATAAGCCTTCTTGACGCCAAAGGTCCCGGCGTGCCCCGAGCATCGCTCGATGGTGTTGATGGTGGTGTCCGGGATCATCTTGAGCATCTCTTCGGTCTTCTTGCCGATGTTCTGCACCCGGCCATGGCAAGGGATTTGGTAGCTCACATTGCCCAGCTTCTGCGGGAATTCGACCTTGAGCAGACCGTCGCGCTTGCGCGCCATGAAGTATTCAAACGGGTCCCACATGTGTTCCTTCACCAACTGGGTGTCGGCATCGTCCGGAAACATGAGCGGGATTTCCTGCTTGAACATGAGCGCACAACTGGGCACGGCGGCCAGGATGGCGTAGCCGTCTTTGGCGTACCGGGCCAGCACCGGAATATTGGCCTCTTTGCTGGCCTGCACCGACTCCAGATCACCCAGCTCCAGCTTGGGCATGCCGCAGCATTTTTCCTTGTCCACGATCACGTAGGGAATGTCGTTGTGGTTCAGGATCTTGAGCAAGTCCAGGCCGATGCCGGGCTCGTTGTAGTTGATGTAGCAGGTGGAGAAGATCGCCACCTTGCCCGGCGTCTTGTCGCCGTTCACCACCGCGCTGGCGGTGGCCCCGGGCGTGCCAGAGCGAAACTTCTTGGTCGCCAGTTCGGGCAGCCAGGCGTCCTTGTCCACGCCCGCCACCTTCTCCATCACGCTGCGCGCCAGCTTCGTCTTGTTCACCGCATTGGCCACCTGCACAACCACAGGAATGCCAGCGAACTGGCCGTGCACATCGGTGGAGGCCAGAAATTTCTCCGCCACCCCAACTTCACCCTTCTGGAACTTGATGGCTTTGGCCCGCAGCATGGTGTGCGGAAAATCCAGATTCCACTCGTGCGGCGGCGTGTACGGACACTTGGTCATGTAGCACAGGTCGCACATGTAGCACTGGTCCACCACCTTCCAGAAATCCTTCTTGTCAACGCCATCGACCTCCAGGGTCTTGCTCTCGTCGACCAGATCGAACAGGGTCGGGAAAGCGCCGCACAAGCTCACGCAGCGGCGGCAGCCGTGGCAGATGTCGAAGATGCGCTCCAGCTCGTCGAAGCACTTCTCTTCGTTGTAAAAATCGGGGTTTTTCCAGTCCAGCGCATGCCGGGTGGGCGCCTGCAAATTGCCTTCGGTGGCCATGTCTCTGCTCCTCTTGTCTGGGGATGTTGTGGTGGGTTTTTGAAAGGGCTCAAAAAAACCCTTTCAAAAACGGTGCGCGCGAGGTGCCTTGGTCAAGAATCCAGTGGAACCGGCTTTGCCGGGCCACATGGATTGCCCCCTTGAGGGGGTGACGCGCCGCAGGCGCGGCGCGGGGGTGGGTCAATTAATCCACCAGTTCGGTCAAGGCCTTCTGGTAGCGGTTGGCGTGGCTGCGCTCGGCCTTGGCCAGGGTTTCAAACCAGTCGGCCACTTCGTCGAAGCCTTCGCTGCGTGCGGTCTTCGCCATGCCGGGGTACATGTCGGTGTACTCGTGCGTCTCACCGGCCACAGCAGAGGCCAGGTTGTCGCGCGTCGCACCAATGGGCATGCCGGTAGCCGGGTCGCCGGACTGCTCCAGGAACTCCAGGTGGCCGTGTGCATGGCCGGTTTCGCCTTCGGCGGTGGAGCGGAACAAGGCTGCCACGTCGTTCTGGCCCTCGATGTCGGCCTTGTTTGCGAAGTAGAGGTAGCGGCGGTTGGCCTGGGATTCGCCGGCGAAGGCGTCTTTCAGGCATTGCTCGGTTTTCGAGCCTTTCAATGCGGCCATGGGGGTTCTCCTATCGTGGGTTGATGAAGCGCCCAATGATCGGACCGGAACGCATCCAAACCCATTGGGACTCGCACACCATACCCGCGCGCATGCACACCGTCTAATTGTTCTGGCCTATATGACGAATTACCAAAAACTATCAAATCAAATTAATTGATAACGATTCTCAACACCATCGACACCCCCGATGTAAACGCTCAAACTGGCGTTTTCTTCACCACAGAATAATTTCGTTTGGTACAATGAATTTCACATTGGTGAATTCAAACCGCCGGAGACAACCGCCATGCACACCACGCCCCTCCCCGCTCCCGCCCCGATCCAGCAGCTGCACCACTACGCCTACCGGGCACGCGACGCCGAAGAAACACGCCATTACTACGAAGACATCCTGGGTCTGCCGCTGTACCACATCATCCAGAGCGACCATGTGCCCAGCACCGGTGAATACTGCCCCTACACGCACTTCTTTTTCCGCCTGCAAGACGGCTCTTTCATCGCCTTCTTCGACCTGGGCGACGACCAGGCCGCCGAGCCCAGCCCGAACACGCCTTTGTGGGTGAACCACATTTCGTTCCGGGTCGACTCCAAGCAAGCGCTGGAAGACATGAAAGCCCGCCTGGAAGCGCACGGCATCGAGGTGCTGGGCATCACCGACCACCACATTTTTGACAGCATCTACTTCTTCGATCCGAACGGCGTGCGGCTGGAACTCACCTCCCAGCGCGCCGACGCGGCGCAGATGCACAGCGAAAGCAAGACCGCGCACACCCGCCTGGCCGAGTGGACGGCGCGCAAAGAGCAGTGGCGCCAGGAGCGCGCCGCCGGCAAGACGGCGCAGGCTCTCAAGCCCCAGCGCAACGACCGCCCCGAAGTCGGCGCCAAAACCTGAAGCGAGGGAGACACGTGCCAGCCATTGCCAACACCGCCCTCGGTCCGTCCAGCACCGGCCAGGGCTACCAACTGCCGCACTACCCCTTTGAACGCCCCGCCGAACTCGACCAGCCCGAGCGGGTGCGCCACCCCGTGGTCATCGTCGGCGGTGGCATCACCGGCCTGACGCTGGCCTGCTCGCTGGCGCGTCTGGGCGTGGCGGCGGTGCTGCTGGACGAAGACAACACCGTGGGTGTCAAAGGCGCATCCTCGCGCGGCATCTGCTACACCCAGAAGTCGCTGGAGATTTTTGAACGCCTGGGCATCTTTGAGCGCATCGCGGCCAAGGGGGTGCAATGGAGCGTGGGCCGCACCTATGCGGGCGACGACGAGGTCTACAGTTTCGACTTGCGCCAGCAAGGCAACTTCCACCTCTCCAGCCAGCCGCCCTTCATCAACATCCAGCAGTTCTACATCGAAGCCTTTCTGGTCGACCGCATCCAGCAGCTGGGCCACGTGCAACTGCGCTGGGAAAACCGCCTGGTGGGTTTCGAGCAAAACGCGGATTTCGCCACCCTGACGGTGGAGACACCGGCCGGCAGCTACCGGATCGTAGCCGAGCATGTGATCGATGCGACCGGCGCGCACAGCCCCTTGCGCGAATGGCTGAAGGTGCCATTCGACTCCAAACGCGGCAACGACCGCTGGTGCATCGCCGATGTGCGCTTCACCACCCACCCGCCGCAGGAGCGCCACACCTGGATCGAAGCGCCCTTCAACGACAACCGCGCCGTGTGGCAGCACCTGATGGCCGACGAC
>NZ_JBFJMY010000182.1:0-7770 GCF_041633695.1 Hydrogenophaga sp. | reverse complement strand
GGGACCGGGTTCCTTGCTGGGTGAAGGTTCCTTTTTCAGCCAGTTGCCGCGCAGTGCCACCGTGCACGCGGGCAGCGCCAGCAAACTCTGGTGTCTGACGCCGTTGCGCTTTCGCGAGCTGTCGGTGCGCCACCCGGTCATCGCACTGGATGTGACGGTGGCCATGTCCTCGGTGCTGGCGCGCCGCCTCTACAACCGTCCGCGGCGGGTGGCGGTGACCTGAAGCCCGAAGCGCGGCCGTATCGCCTCTTAACTTGAACTTTTACCGCCCGCCGGTGTGGGCCATTCACCTTATGTCTTTGATCAGTTGGCTGCAATCCCGTAAACCTGTGTCGGCGCGCAAGCGCGGCAAGCCCCGTTTGCGTCCGGCCTCAGGGCTGACCACTTTGCCGCTCATTTCGCCGCGCCGTGGGCGCCGTATCTTGCGGCGTGAACAGCTGTTTTCGGTGGTGCGCGAGTCCCTGATCCGGGGCGGCGTGCTCTCCACCAGCTACGAATTCAAGGTGCTGACGCTGGACGCGTCGGGCGACAGCTTTCTGGTGCTGGTCGATCTGGCCTTGCCCGCCCATGTGATGCCCGACGAGTACCTGCTGGAAATCGAGAGCTGGGTGCAGGAGAGTGCGCGTCTGCGCCACGACATGGAGGTGCGCTCGGTGTACTGGCGCCGCCAGGCGGTGAGCGACCAGCGGGGCATGGCCTTGAAGGCGGCGGTGGCGGCGCAAACGCGCGCCAAAGTGGCCAGTCAAAGTGCCGGGAGCGCGGATGGAACCACGTCAGGCGCTGAGCCGTCACCCCGTTCCCGCTTGCAGGCGGTGGCCGCCGACGAGCTGGAAGCGTTCCGGCGGGCTTTGAAGCGCGCGGCCCCGGTGGCTGCGTCGCGGGCCGCGCTTTCGGAAACCGGCGAGCCCTTGCCGGCACCGGAGTCGCACAGCGACTTTGCCGCTCTCAGCGCCACCCAGTACGGCAAGCTGTAGACGGGCGTGCGGCCACGCTTCAGTGGCCGCTGAAATCGAGCAAGGTGAACAGCGGCAGGCCCGATTCGCGCAGGCGCTGCGAACCGCCCAGCTCGGGCAGGTCCACGATGGCGGCGCCCTCCATCACCTCTGCGCCCAGCTTTTCCAGCAACCGGCGTCCGGCCATCATGGTGCCGCCGGTGGCGATCAGATCGTCGATCAGCACCACGCGATCGCCGGCTTTCACCGCGTCGGTGTGCAGCTCGACCGTGGCGCTGCCGTACTCCAGCTCGTAGGTTTCGGCCACCGTCGTGAAGGGCAGCTTGCCCTTCTTGCGGATCGGCACAAAGCCCAGGCCCAGCTCGTAAGCCAACACCGAACCGATGATGAAACCGCGGGCATCCAGCCCGGCCACCACGGTGGGGCGCAGCGCGGGTTCCATGTACCGGTGCACGAAACAGTCGATCAGCACCCGGAACACCTTGGGGTCTTGCAGCAGTGGCGTGATGTCGCGGAACTGGACGCCGGGCGCTGGCCAGTCGGGCACGGTGCGGATGTGGGATTTCAGGTAGCTGGTGGTGTCCATGGGGTGCTCGTGGTGCGGGGGTTGTTCGGCAGGGCCGCGTCAATGGCTCAGCAATCGGTCTTCGGCCACCGACAAGGCCGGTGCCTTGCCGCTGAGCACCAGGGTGTCGCCGCCGTGCAGCACGGTGGCGTCGTCGAACGGTGTGGGCTGGCCACTGGCCCGGCGCAGGCTGACCAGACGCACACCCTGGGCGCCGAGCAGCAGCGTGCCCAGGGCTTTGCCCACGGTGCGGCAGCCCAGTGGCAGGGTCACGGTGTGCAGCCTTTCTTGCTCCATTTCGTCCACGCTGCCGTCGTCCGCACCATGGAAATAGCCGCGCAGCAGGTTGTAGCGCGCGTCGCGCTGGTCTTGCACCACCCGGATCACGCGCCGCATCGGTACACCCACCAGCGCCAGCGCGTGGCTGGCCAGCATCAGGCTGGCTTCGATGGCTTCGGGTACCACCTCGGTGGCGCCGGCTTTGCGCAGTTTCTCCAGGTCCGCATCGTCCACCGTGCGCACCACCACCGGTACGTTGACCGCCTGTTCGTGCGTGTGGTGCAGCACCTTGAGTGCGCTGGCGGTGTCCAGGTAGGTGATGACCACGGCGCTGGCCCGGTGCAGACCTGCGGCCATCAGGGCCTGCAGGCGTGCCGCGTCGCCAAACACGACCGAATGCCCGGCGGCGGCGGCCTGGCGCACCCGGTCGGGATCGAGGTCCAGCGCCATGTAGGGAATGGCCTCGGCCTCCAGCAAGCGGGCCAGGTTCTGGCCGCAGCGGCCATAGCCGCAGATGATCACATGCTGGTCGGCGTTGATGGCCTTTTTGGCGATGGCTGTCATCTGCACCGATTGCATCAGCCAGTCGCTGCCCACCAGGCGGGTGACGATGCTGTTGGTGTACAGGATGATGAAAGGCGTGGCCATCATGGACAGCACCATGGACGCCAGGATGGGGTTGAACAGCTGCGGCGGCACCAGGTTGTACTGGCCAGCCAGCGTCAGCAGCACCAGGCCGAATTCACCGGCTTGCGCCAGGTACAGGCCCACGCGCAGCGCCACGCCCGCCGGGGCGCCAAAGGCGCGGGTCAGTCCGGTGATCACGACCAGCTTGAACACCAGCGAGAGCGTGAGCAAGAGCACCACCAGGGGCCAGCGCTCCAGCACCAAGCGCCAGTCCAGCATCATGCCGATGGTGATGAAGAACAGGCCCAGCAGCACATCGTGGAACGGGCGGATGTCGGTCTCCACCTGGTGCTTGAACTCGGTTTCGGAAATCAGCATGCCGGCCACAAAAGCGCCCAGCGCCAACGACAGGCCCGCGTGCTCGGTCATCCACGCCAAGCCCAGCGTGATCAGCAACAGGTTGAGCATGAACAGCTCTTCGCTCTTGCGCCGCGCCACCAGGGTGAGCCACCAGCGCATCAGCTTTTGTCCACCTGTCAGCAGCAGGCCGAGCAGGACCACCGCCTTGAGCGTCGCCACGCCCAGTGCCATCAGCAGCTCTTCGGGTTTGGAGCCCAGGGCCGGGATCAACACCAGCAAGGGCACCACGGCCAGATCCTGGAACAGCAGGATGCCGAGCACGCGTTTGCCGTGTTCCGACTCCAGCTCCAGGCGCTCGGCCACCAGTTTGATCACGATGGCGGTGCTGCTCATCGCCATCACACCGCCCAGGGCCAGCGCGGTCTGCCAGGAGATGTTCCACCATGTCGGCAGCAGGTAGGTCAGGCCCAGCGACGCCAGCGTGGTGAGCACCAAGGTGAACATCACCTGCGAGAGCCCCAGGCCAAACACGTGCCGGCGCATGGAACGCAGTTTGGGCAGGCTGAACTCCAGGCCGATCACGAACATCAGAAACACCACACCGAACTCGGCCAGGTAGCGGATACCGCCCGAGTCCTGCGCCAGCGCCAGCGCGTTCGGCCCGATCAGCACGCCCACACCCAGATAGCCCAGCATGGGCGGCAGCCGCAGCATGCGGCAGGCCACCACCCCCAGCACAGCGGCCAGCAGGTACAGAAGGGCGATGTCCAGAGAATTCATGGCTCTGATGTTAACGGGCGCATCCCCGCCGCGCGGCGGCGCGCGTCCAATACAACGGCGATAATGCCCCGATGACCTTGCCACCGACCTTCGACCCCGACCGGGCCATCGCCCTGGCGCGCGACACGTTGCAGATCGAAGCACAGGCGGTGCGTGCCATGGCAGAGCGTGTGGGCAGCACATTCGCGGCCACCGTCGCCCTGATCCTGGAGCGCCCGGGGCGCGTGGTGGTGATGGGCATGGGCAAGAGCGGCCACATCGGTCGCAAGCTTGCCGCCACCCTGGCCTCCACCGGTACGCCGGCTTTTTTCGTGCATCCCGCCGAAGCCAGCCACGGCGATCTGGGCATGATCACCGCCGCCGACGTGGTGCTGGGCATCAGCAACAGCGGCGAGAGCGACGAACTGCTCGCCATCCTGCCGGTGATCAAACGCATGGGCGTGCCGCTGGTGGCCATCACCGGCCGGCTCGATTCCACCCTGGGCCGCCACGCCGATATCGCGCTCGACGCCTCGGTGGCCAAAGAGGCCTGTCCGCACAACCTGGCGCCGACCGCCAGCACCACGGCCCAGCTCGCGCTGGGCGACGCCTTGGCGGTGGCCCTGCTCGACGCCCGGGGCTTCAAGGCCGACGATTTTGCGCGCTCCCATCCCGGCGGAGCGCTCGGACGCAAGCTGCTCACCCACGTGGGCGACGTGATGCGCAGCGGCGCGCAAGCGCCGCGCGTGTCCAGGCAAGCTTCGCTGATGGAATTGATGCGCGAGATCAGCGACAAAGGCCTGGGCATGAGCGCCATCGTCGATGCTGACGACCGGGTGCTGGGCATCTTCACCGATGGCGATCTGCGCCGCCTGATCGAGAACTCCGGCAGCAGCGTGGACTTGCGCAACCTGTCGGCGCTGGAGGTGATGCACGCCAATCCGCGCACCGTGCGTGCGGAAGCCTTGGCCGTGGTCGCCGCCGATCTGATGGAGACCAACCGCATCACCAGCGTGCTGGTGGTGGACGAACAGGGCCGCCTGTGCGGCGCGCTCAACAGCAACGACTTGATGCGGGCGAAGGTGATATGAGTCCCCCTGCGCCACGCTGCGCGGGTCACCCCCCAAGGGGCGGCGCTGGCGACCTGGCCAAGCCGGTTTCGTGGCGCACTGCGTCTCGCTGGCCCCGCTCGTGGCTTTTGTGCTCCCCGGTTAGCATCGCTCCATGTCCACCCAGTTGCCTCCGTTGAGTCCCACCTTGAACTTCGCGCCCGAGCTGCTGCTGCGTGCGCAAGCCGTGCGCGTGGTGTTTTTCGATGTGGATGGTGTGCTCACCGATGGTGGGCTGTATTTCAGCGAAGCAGGCGAGTCCATGAAGCGCTTCCACACGCTGGATGGGCACGGCATCAAGCTGCTGCAGCGCGCCGGCATCACGCCCGCAGTGATCTCTGGGCGCGATTCGGCGGCCTTGCGCCAGCGCCTGGCGGCGCTCGGGGTGACCCGGGTGCGCCTGGGTACCGAAGACAAACGTCCGGCGGCCGAGGCCATCCTGGCCGAACTCGGCTTGGATTGGTCGGCGGCGGCGGCCATGGGCGACGACTGGCCCGACTTGCCCATGATGCGCCGTGCCGCTTTGGCCTGTGCGCCGTCCACCGCCCACGCCGAGGTGCTGGCCATCGCCCACCACGTGCCGCTGCGCCTGCCCGGTGCGGGCGCGGTGCGTGAGCTGTGCGACCTGTTGCTGGTGGCCAGCGGTGCCTACGGGCGCGAGCTGCAGGACGCCGCGCAGTGAGTGCCAGCGCGCCGCTCAACGCACCCCTGCCGCCGGGCCGCAAGCCGAGCCGCCGCAGATGGAGCCGGGTGCTGGACCGGCTCTCCATTTATTTGCCGGTGGCTTTGATGGCGCTGCTGGCCTTGGCGTCTTATTGGCTGCTGCGTGCCACGCCCGAGGCGCTGGAGCCCGAGCCCGAGCAAGCCGCGACCCACGCGCCCGACTACTTCATGCGGCGCTTCTCGGTCAAGGTGTTCGATGCCGCGGGCAAGCTCAAATCCGAGGTGTTTGGTGCCGAAGTGCGCCACCACCCCGACACCGACAAAACCGAGATCGACAACGCGCGCGTGCGGTCTTTTGATGTGCAGGGCCGGCTCACCACCGCGGTGGCGCAACACGTCACCGGCAACGCCGACCAGACCGAATTTTTGCTCGACGGCGATGTGCGCGTGATCCGCGAAGCCGGTACGGCGCCGGACGGCACGGTCTCGCAGCGCCTGGAATTTCGTGGCGAGCAGCTGCAGATCGCGCTGGACCCCCAAAGCCTGCGATCGGAACGTCCGGTGACCCTGTTGCGCCAGAACGATCAGATCAGCGGCGATACGCTCGACTACAACGAAGCCGATCAGGTGGCCGTTTTCAAAGGGCGCGTCAAAGCCCGTTTTGCGCCGCGTTGACGGCGGCACAGTTCATTCACACCATGCAAAACCCTGTGCCCGCCGCCCCCCTGGTCTTCATCACCGGTGCCTCCAGCGGCATCGGCCAAGCCCTGGCCGCGCGTTATGCACAGGCGGGTTATCGGCTGGCGCTGGTGGCCCGGCGAACCGTCGAGCTGCAGCACTGGGTGGACGCGCAAGGCCTGGACCGGCAGCGTTGCCGCGTCTACGGTGCCGACGTGTCGCAAACCGACAGCATCGTGTCCGCCGCCCAGGCCTGCATGGCCGAACAGGGCTTGCCCGAGGTGGTGGTTGCGAACGCCGGCATCAGCATCGGCATGGACAGCGCCGAGCGCGGCGATGTCGACGTCATGGCGCAGACCTTTGCCACCAACAACACCGGACTGGCCGCCACCTTCCACCCGTTTGTGGCCGCCATGCGCGCGCGTGGCAGCGGTACGCTGGTCGGCGTCGCCAGCGTGGCTGCCATCCGGGGGCTGCCCGGCCACGGTGCTTACTGCGCCAGCAAGGCCGCGGTGGTGGCGTATTGCGAGAGCCTGCGCGGCGAGTTGCGCGACAGCGGGGTCAAGGTGGTCACCCTGCTGCCGGGTTATGTGGCCACGCCGCTGACGCAGCAGAACCGTTACGCCATGCCCTTTTTGCTCAGCGCTGACGTTTTTGCCGACCGCGCCTTTGCGGCCATCCGTGCCCAGACCAGCTACCGCGTCATTCCCTGGCAAATGGGCGTGGTGGCCAAGCTGCTGCGTCTGCTGCCCAATTCCTGGTTCGACCGTTTGTTGAGCGGACGCCCGCGCAAACACCGGCAACCCCTTCCTACCGACCGAGCAGAGTAAAAAACCTATGTTGGATGTGGTGGTGCTGTTCTTTCTGTTGGGTGTGCTGGCGCGGCTGGTCAAAAGCGATCTGCGCCTGCCCGAGGCTTTGTACGAAACCCTGTCCATTTACCTGTTGCTGGCGATCGGACTCAAGGGTGGCATCGAACTGAGCAAACAACCCATGCTCGATCTCTTGCCCCAGATGCTGGCCTGCATGGCGCTGGGTTTTGTCATCCCATTTGTCGCGACACCGGTGCTGCGCCTGCTGGGCTTGAACCGCAGCGACGCGGCCGCCATGGCGGCGCACTACGGCTCGGTCAGCGTGGTCACTTTCGCCGTGGCCAGTGCCTACCTGGTGCAACACGGTGTGGCGGCCGAGCCCCACGCGGCGCTGTGGGTGGCCCTCATGGAGGCACCGGGTATCGTGGCCGGCATTCTGCTGGCGCGCATGGGCGCGTCGCCAGACGGTGTGCGCCGCCAAACCAATTGGGCCGCACTGGCGCACGATGTGTTTTTGGGCAAGTCGGTGCTGTTGCTGGCGGGTGGCCTGGTCATTGGCACGGTGATGGGTGAAGTCGGCACCGCCCCGATCGCTGCGGTTTTCATCACGCCGTTCAAAGGTGTGCTGGCCCTGTTCCTGCTCGAGCTGGGCTTGGTGGCGGGCGGACGCATTGGCGAACTGCGCCACCATGGTTTGCGCATCGTGGGCTTTGCCTTGCTGGCGCCGCCGGTGCTGGCGGTCGCAGGGGCGCTTACCGGCGTGTTGCTGGGGCTGTCCACCGGCGGCGTGGCCATCATGGCCACGCTGGCGGCCAGCGCCAGTTACATCGCCGCGCCCACGGCCATGCGCATGGCCGTGCCCGAGGCCAACGCGGCCTTGTCGATCACCGCCGCACTGGGGGTGAGCTTTCCGTTCAACATCGTGCTGGGCGTGCCGCTCTATCTGGAGTTGGCGCGCTGGCTGC
>NZ_JBFJMY010000181.1:0-7793 GCF_041633695.1 Hydrogenophaga sp. | reverse complement strand
CGCAAAAAGTGCCGGTCACAGTGCTTTCGCGCTGCCTGCAATTCAATCTGAGGCCGATGGCACCAGAGACCATGCAGGAGCACCTGGAGCAGGTGCTGAAGGCCGAAGACGTGGCGGCCGACAAGCAGGCGCTGCGCCTGCTCTCGCGGGCGGCGCGCGGCTCCATGCGCGACGCGCTCTCGCTCACCGACCAGGCGATTGCCTTCGGTGGCGGCCAATTGCAGGAAGCCTCGGTGCGGCAGATGCTGGGTGCGGTGGACCGCTCTTACGTGCTGCGCCTGATCGATGCCCTGGCCCGCGCCGATGGCGCTTCGGTGGTGGACACGGTCGACAGCTTGCGGCTGAACGGCTTGAACGCGGCGTCCACGCTGGACGAAATGACCGGCGTGTTGCAGCGCATGGCGGTTTTTCAGGCGGTGCCCGCGCGCGCGCTGGTGCAAGACTTGGACGACCCGGATGCGGCCGATGTGGTGCGTCTGGCGCAAAGCCTGCCAGCGGACGAAACCCAGTTGTTGTACAGCCTGTGCTTGCATGGGCGTGCCGAGCTGGGTCTGGCGCCCGACGAATACGCGGCTTTGAACATGGTGCTGTTGCGCTTGTTGGCGTTCAAGCCGACAAGCGTCTCGCAAACCGTGGCCCACGCCGCAGCGGCTGAAAAAAAAACTCTGAACTTAGCGCCGCCTGAACAGGTTGCGGCGCCACCACCTCCGCTGGCGACACCCGTTCGTGCAGAGGTACCAGCGCCCATGGCCGAGCCCCGCGTGGCTGCGCGCGACAGTGGGCCCGTTCATGGGCAACCAGTTGTGCCCAGGGCGCAAGCACCCGCGCCCGCCGTGGTGCGTCCATCCAGACCCCATGAGCCACCGCCTTGGGAGGCCGACGAAGCACCCGAAGTCGGTGCGGCCTTGGCCGATGAGCATTTCGAGCCCGAGCCTGAGGTCGCAGCCGAGCTGCCCGCGTCGCGCCGTGTGGTGTCGGTGCCTGTGCGCGACCCCGGTGAACCCGGTGTGCGTGACCAGCCCAGACCACGGGGTGCCGTGGCGCCTGCAACGGTGTTCACGCCGGAGCAGGGTACCGAGGAGGGGGCGTTCTGGCACGAAACCGTGATGCAGCTGGTGCGCGCGGAAACCATCGCGGCGCTGGTGCGCGAACTGGGCTTGCAATCGCAACTGGTGGCACGCGACGAAGGCCAGTGGCTGTTGCGCATCGAGCGCGAAACGCTCAACCAGGGCAATAGCCGCGAACGCCTGGCGGCGGCGCTCGCGACCCTGGGGCACGAGGTGCGGCTGGCGGTGGAGATCGGTGCCGTGGTGGACTCTCCGGCCTTGCGGCAAAGCGCGGAGGCGGCGCGCCGCTTGCGTGCGGCCGAGGCCCAGATACTGGACGATCCTTTCGTGCAAAGCATGATGCGCGACTTTGGCGGCAAAATCGTACCCGGATCGCTCAAGGCGGTGGACGCCTGAGCGCTGTTTCAATTTTTATTCAAAGACTAGGAAAACCATGTTCAACAAAGGACAACTCGCAGGCCTCATGAAGCAGGCGCAGGCCATGCAGGACAACATGAAAAAGGCCCAGGACGAACTGGGCAGCCTGGAAGTCACCGGCGAGTCGGGCGCTGGCCTGGTGACGGTGCTGATGACCTGCAAGCACGATGTCAAGCGCGTGACCATAGACCCCAGCTTGCTGGCCGACGACAAGGACATGCTGGAAGACCTGGTGGCGGCTGCGTTCAACGCGGCGGTTCGCAAGGCGGAAGAAGTTTCCCAGGAAAAAATGGGCAAACTCACCGCGGGCATGCCCGGCTTGCCAGGCGGCATGAAGTTTCCTTTTTAAGGACTGCCGAATCGGCTTCATACGCGCTTGCGCGGGCTTGGGAGCCGCTCCGGTGTTCGGGGTGGCTACTGGCCGCGCAAGGTCGCTGATGTCTTGGCCCATCTGCCCTATACATGGCTGAAAACCAATCGCTCGATTTGCTGGTGCAGGCATTGCGTCGCCTGCCCGGCGTGGGTGTGAAGTCGGCCCAGCGCATGGCTTTCCACTTGCTGCAACACGACAGGCCAGGCGCCTTGCAGTTGGCCAAGGCTTTGCAACTGGCCACGGAACAGGTGCAGCATTGTGTGCTGTGCCACACCTTCACCGAGCACGATATCTGCACCACCTGCAGCGATGCGCGCCGCGACCGCAGCCAGCTGTGCGTGGTGGAGAATCCCGCCGACCAGGCCGCGATGGAGCGCACGGGCGCCTACAAGGGTCTGTACTTTGTCTTGATGGGCAAGCTCAGCCCACTGGACGATGTGGGTCCCCACGACATCGGTTTGCAAAAGCTGTTCGACCGCATCCGCGCGCCTGCGCAGGGCGCGGACGATGCGGTACCCGAGGTGAAGGAAGTCATTCTGGCCACCAACTTCACGGCCGAAGGCGAAACCACCGCCCACGTGATCGCACAGGCGCTCAAGGGCAGTGGCGTGCAGGTCACGCGGCTGGCGCGGGGCGTGCCGGTGGGCAGTGAGCTGGAGTATGTGGATCTGGGCACGATCGCCCATGCGCTGGTGGACCGGCGCTGATGGCTTTTTTGTAGCGAAAGACGCGTATGAAAATCGCAGGATTGACGGTGGCCTATTGGGCGGTTCTGGTGGTGGCCTTGTTGCCCATCATGTGTGCGGGCCTGGCCAAGTGGGGCATGTTCTCCAAAGCACGCCGCGAGGGCGGTTACGACAACCACAACCCGCGCGCCTGGTTGGCCGGTCAAAAAGACTGGCGCGCCCGGGCCAACGCAGCGCAAGCCAACAGCTTCGAGGCGTTGCCGCTGTTCATGGGCGCGGTGATCATCGCCCACCAACTGGGCGCCTTCCAGACGCGGCTGGATGTGCTGGCCTTCATTTTTGTGGTGCTGCGCCTGCTGTACATCTTGCTGTACGTGGCCGATATGGCCCGTGCTCGCAGCGCGGTCTGGGCGCTGGCCTTCGCGGTCAACATCGCGATTCTGTTTACCTGAGCGGTCTGGCTCAGAGGCCATCGCCCCCGTTACCTTTGCTTGCGTTTCGGCTCGGTACAAACCCGCTCGGGATTCGCCCCGATGCGGACGCCGCCTCTCTCTCGTAGCCTTGAACTTCATAAGGACAGGTGTCGAAGAGAGGATGTGGCATGTGGAGTCGTCGGGGTTTGGGGCGTGTGTGTGCGTCGGCGCTGTTGAGTGCGGGCCTGCCCTGGGTGAATGCGCAGAACAAGGCGCCCGCCAAGCTCCTGCCGACGGCCGGCCCGACGACGGTGGCCGTGTACGACAAGACGGCTTTTTCCAATCTGCCATTGACCATTGCCGAGCGCCTGGGCTATTTCGCGCAAGAGCAACTGGATGTTCGTGTCCGCGAATACGCCGATCTGAATCTGAGCCTGCAAGCGGTGTTGTCGGGTGCCGCCCAGGTGTTCTGCGGACCGTACAGCAGTTCCTTGCTGTTGCATGCCCGTGGGCAGCAGTTCCCCGCCTTCGTGTTGCAGGGCCGTGCGCCACAAATCGTGCTGGGTGTGTCGCTGCGCACCATGGGTCACTTCCGGCACCTGAGCGAACTGCGCGGTAAACGAATGGGGGTGGTGGCCATGGGTTCGGCCACACACCGCATGGCACAGATCGTGGTCGAAAGCGTGGGTCTGCAGGCCCGCGACGTGCAGTTTGTGGCGCTGCCCGAGGCCCAGCAAGCGGTGGATGCATTTCAATCGGGCGATGTGGATGCGCTGTGTTACGGCGACCCGGTCATGACCTTGCTGGAGCGGGACGGCGACCTGCGGGTGGTGGCGGACGCCCGCACCGTGCGTGGCAGCGCCGAGGTGTTCGGTGGCGCCATGCCCGAGGGGTGCCTGAGTGCGCCCATGGGTTTTGTCAAAGCCCAGCCCCAGGCGGTGCAGGCCGTGACCAACGCCATGGTCCACGCCTTGAAGTGGTTGCAGACCGCAGGCCCGTCCGACATCAGCAAGGCGGTGCCTGAGAGCTATTTTCAAGGCGACCGGGGGATTTATCTGGCGGCGTTCAGCCGTGCCCGCGAAGCGTGGGCGCCCGACGGCCTGATGCCCGAAGACGGCCCGCAAACCCTGGCCCGTGTGCTGGCCCGCTTCGACGACGGCGCGCAACTCCAGCGGGTCGATCTTGCGCAGACCTTCACCAACGAATTTGCGCGCAAGGCCAAGGCGCTGTACAAGGCCTGACGCAACGCGAAGGACGGCAGGTGCGTCGGGGGTTCAGGGACGCTTCTTGACCTTGCTGATGTCGGCCAGCTTGGTCGTGCTTTTGGTTTTGGCCGTGGCCTTGCTCTTGCTCGGTGCCTTCTTGGCGGTGCGCACGGTCTTCTTGCTGCTGGTGGCCTTGCTGCGTTTGCTGCCCACGGCCACTTTGCTGCTGCTGCCGCTGGCCATGCGGGCCGAGGCTTTTTGCGGCAGCATCACGACCACCCTTTGCCCGGTCTTCAAACGCGTGTTCACGCTGGCCTTGTTCCAGCCCGCCACGCTGGTGGGGCTCAAGCCGTAGCGCTGGGCCAATTGGGCAATGTCTTCGCCCTTGCGTGCGCGCACGCGCACGCGCTTCAGAACGATGTCGGGCTGCAGGCTGAGATGGCCGTTGTCGGCCACGGTTTCGGGCACGTCGTTGTTGCGCTTGCCACCGCGCGGCACCAGCAGGCTGGAGCCCGCGCGCACCAGCATGCGTGGCGGTATGTTGTTGATGCTGCGCAGCTCGCCTTCGTCCATGTTCACGCGCTCGGCCACCTGCGCGGCGCTCATGGTGGTGGGCACGACCCAGACGGTCCAGCTCGCCAGCGGACCGTCGTAGCGGTTCAGGTTTTCGGTGAATGTGGTCGCACTCTCCCAGGGCAACAAAATGTTGGGCATGCCAGCGGCCATCACCAGCGGTTGTTTCAGCGAAGGGTTGAGCGCCCGAAAGTCTTTCTCGCTCATGTTGGCCAGCCGCGCGATCACCGAGACATCGATGTCGCGGTCGATGCTCACCGTTTCAAAGAACGGGTGGTTGCCGATCACCGGCAAGGGCGCGTTGAAGTTCTCGGGCCGGGACAGGATGTTCTTCACCGCTTGCAGCTTGGGCACGTACAGGCGGGTTTCCGCCGGCATGCTCAGGTCGGTGTAGCCGGTGGCCAGGCCTTCGCGCTGGTTGCGGGTGATGGCGCGGTTGACGTTGCCCTGGCCCCAGTTGTAGGCGGCCAGCGCCAGATGCCAGTCGCCGAAGCGGTCGTGCAGCTGTTGCAGATAGTCGAGTGCCGCCTTGGTGGAGGCCAGCACATCGCGGCGGTCGTCGCGGAACACGTTCTGCTTCAGGTCGAAGGACTCACCGGTGGCCGGCATGAACTGCCACATGCCGGCCGCCTTGGCGCTGGAGACCGCCTGCGGGTTGAACGCGCTTTCGATGAAGGGCAGCAGGGCCAGTTCGGTCGGCATGTTGCGCCGTTCGATTTCTTCGACGATGTGGAACAGGTATTTGCCCGAGCGCTCCGTCATGCGCTGGATGTAGTCGGGGCGGCTGGAATACCACTGTTCGCGGTCGCGCACCAGATCGTTGTTGAGATCGGGCATGGAGAATCCGCGCCGGATCCGGTCCCAAATGTCGCTGGGCGTGGCCAGCAGCGCCACCGGTGCCACGCTGGTGTCTTGCGTGGCAATGGCGGTCAGCGGTCCGCTGGGGCGCACGCTGCGAACGGTGGTGGTGGTCGCCGGTTCCGCGTGGATGGTCGTCGTCTGTGAGGGGCTCTGAGCCGTTTCCAGGTTCACGCTGGCACAGCCGCTGAGCGCGACCAAGAGCGCGGCGAAGCTGGCGGTCAGCGGCCCGTTGCGCCGGGCGCGGTGTGGATCGGTGTTTTCGGGTGTCAGATGGCGGTTCATCGGGGTGCTTCGGTCGGTCATCTGAATTGGTTCTTCCATTCGCGCAAGGTGGCGAAGATGTGCACGGCATCGCTGCTTTGGCTGGGCTCGCGGCCCAAGGCGGTTTGCACGACGGCGGGCACTTGCGTGCGCAAAAAGGGATTGATCTGCTTTTCAAGCCCGATTGAGCTGGGCAAGGTCGGCTGGTTCTGCTGGCGCAATTGCTGGCAGTGGTGGGTGTACTGAGTCAGGTCGGTGTTGCCCGGTTCCACCGTCTGTGCAAAACGCAGGTTGGCCAGGGTGTATTCGTGGGTGCAACACACGCGGGTGTTGTCTGGCAGTGCGGCGAGCTGGGTCAGCGAGTCGTGCATCTGGGCCGGCGTGCCCTCAAACAAGCGGCCACATCCGCCCGAGAACGGCGTGTCGCCGCAAAAGAGCAAGGGTTTGCCTTGCCACTCCGGCGCATAAAAGGCGATGTGGCCTGCGGTGTGCCCGGGCACTTCGAGCACCTGAAACCGCAAGCCCATGGCTTGCACTTCGTCGCCCGCGCTCAAGCGCTGCAAGGGCTCGGGCATGGGTTCGCTGGCCGGGCCGAACACCCGGACGCCGGTGCGTTCGCGCAGGGCGGCCACCCCGCCGGTGTGATCGGCGTGGTGGTGGGTGATCAGAATCGTGTCCAGCCGCAGGCCTTTTTGCGCCAGGGCGTTTTGGACCACCGTGGCATCACCCGGGTCTACCACCAGCGCGTTCTGGTCGTCGTGCAACATCCAGATGTAGTTGTCGTCGAAGGCGGGCAGAGGGGTCAGGGTCATGTGAGGCAATCGGGATCTCTCTTTCCATGCGTGGCGGGTGTCGCGCGAGCAGGTATTCGGGGGGTGGTGCAATTATCGCAGTGCCAGCGCGCGCTGAGGGCAGCCATTTGTGTGCAGCGGCTACCATGCAAGTCTTGGCCGGGTGGCTTGCCACCCATGGGTTTCATCACCGAACAGGCATGCGTTGAATTCAGACACCACCACCGAAGCCGCCGGCAGCGCCTTGACCGACTGGTTCCATACGCCACCGGGACGGTATTTGCTGGGCTGGGAGAAGACCCAGTTCGACCTGGCCGTGTCCGATCTGTTTGGCTACAACGCCTTGCAACTGGGCTTGCCCGAGGTGGACACCTTGGCCTCCAACCGCATGCCCCACCGCTGGCTGGCCTTGCACGACGCCGCCGAGCTGGACGCGCTGCGCCCGGCCAAGCCCGGTGCGACCACCGGCGTTGCGGGTGGCGGGCACCAGGCCGTGCCACGCCCTGCCGATCCGGGGCGGGCCCGCGTGGCCTTGATCACCGATGCGGCTGCGCTGCCGTTTCCGGCCGCCAGTCTGGATCTGGTGGTCTTGCCCCACACGCTGGAACTCAGCGCCGATCCGCACCACGTGCTGCGCGAGGTGGAGCGCGTGCTGGTGCCCGAAGGCCGTGTCTTGATTTCGGGCCTCAACCCCGCCAGTTTGTGGGGCCTGCGCCAAGGGCGTGGTCGTCTGGGCGCGCGACTGGGTTTGCCGTCCCTGAGCAGTCCTCCGCTGTATTTGCCCGAAGCCGGTGATTTCATCGGTCCGTGGCGCTTGCGCGACTGGCTGCAGCTGCTGGGATTTGAAGTAGAGTCGGACCGCTATGGCTGCTACCGTCCGGCGGTGAAAACCGACAAATGGCTGGAGCGCATGGCCTGGATGGACCGCGCGGGTGCCCGCTGGTGGCCCATTTTTGGCGCGGTGTACTTTGTGGTGGCGGTCAAGCGGGTGCCTGGCATGCGCTTGCTGGGGCCGGCCTGGAAACCCAGGCGGGTCGCTGCGGCCCGGCCCGTGTCGGTGGCCAACCGGCACTGAAGATGCCGTGTGCCTGTCGGCCGCGGCGGGGCTGCTGCGCACCCCGACTCACTTGAATTTGATGGAGCTTT
>NZ_JBFJMY010000180.1:0-7924 GCF_041633695.1 Hydrogenophaga sp. | reverse complement strand
CGTGGCGACGTGGGTGAAATCCAGACCGAGTTCGGTCGCCGCCCACAAGGGACGCACGGTGCGGGACTCGGGGATGCCGTAAATGGTGAGGCTCATGGTGGCAAAAGCGGTGGTTGAAATTCAAAGCAGATGCCCCGGCGGCGAACCCGGCTTCTGTGCCTGCGCCTGCGCAACACCTTCGGCCAGCGCCAGCAACAGTGCGCCGATCGCCGCCACCGATTCGGGCGAAGCCAGCATGCCCTCTTCGTCTAGATGGGCACCCAGCAGGGGTATCGACACCGACGCAGCCTCCACAATGCACGCGGCCATGGTGGTGAGGGTTTCGCGCAGCGCGGCATCGGCGTGGTGCGCCCGGGGCGAGGTGTTGACCACCGCAACCGGCTTATGGGCAAAGGGCTCAAAGCCGACCAGCCAGTCCAGCGCGTTCTTGATGGTGCCGGTGACGCCGTGCGCATATTCCGGGCTCGCAACCACCAGCGCATCGGCCTGGGCCACCGCTCGCCAGAAGTCTTGCACCGCCTCTGGCGGCGCGGCTTCGTCGTCTGGATTGAACAATGGCAAAGCACCCAAACCGGTGTAGACATGCACCTCGACCGTCTCGGGCGCCAGCCGGGCCGCCGCCCGGAGCAGCGCAGAATTGACCGACGCCCGCCGCAGGCTGCCAGACAGCGCGAGGAACCGCATGGTGTGTGCCCGCTTCAGCCCAATGCCCGGCACAGGCTCATCAAGTCGGTCACGGTGATGTGGGGTGTCAGCGGCGCGTGCTCCCAGGGGTGGCCGGCCCGGTTGAGCCAGGCCACCTGCATGCCGGCCTGCAAGGCACCCACGGCATCCAGATGGGCATCGTCGCCGACGTGCAGCACCTGGGCGGGCGCCACGCCCGCGGCCTGCGCGGCGGCGTGGAAGATGCGCGCATCGGGCTTGCCCACGCCAAAGACGTAGGCGCTCAAGGCGTCCTTGAAGAAGCCGCCCAGCCCCACACGCTGCACATCGGCATTGCCGTTGGACACCGCCACAATGGGGAAACGGCTGCTCAGCCACTCCAGCGCGGGCAAGGCGTCTTCGAACAACTCCACCCGCTGGCGCTCGGCAAAAAACACCTCGAACGCCGGTTCGGCCAGCGCAGGGTCATCCCCCGCGCGCTGCAAAACCAGGCGGATCGACTCCCGGCGCAAGGCGCTCATGTCGTGCGCCAGGTCGGGCCGCGTGAGGTGCATGTGGTTGCGCAGCTCGCGCAGGGTACCGGGTTCGGCGCACAGGGCCGCCGTGGCTGGGGCATTCACCTGCAACCAGTCGGCCAGCTTGCGCTCGGCGCGCTCGATGGTGGGCCAGATCGGCCACAGCGTATCGTCCAGATCCAGGGTGATCGCCTGGATGCGCGAAAGATCCAGACCGGGGCGCGGATCTGCGTCTGAACGCAAAACAGCATCTTCTGCAAGAGGATGGGGTGTGGGGGTGCTCATGTCTGCGTGAGAATAGCGCATGCCCTTCCAAAAAGAACCGCCCCACTCCCATGGCCAGGCCGCACGCACGGCTGTTGTGCTTTGCAATCTGGGCACCCCCGACGAACCCACCGCCCCGGCCCTGCGCCGCTACCTGGCCGAATTTTTAAGCGACCACCGCGTGGTCGAAATCCCCAAGGCGATCTGGTGGTTGATCCTGCACGGCGTCATCCTGCGCGTGCGGCCCAAAAAGTCGGCCGCCAAGTACGCCAGCATTTGGACACCCGAGGGCTCGCCGCTCAAGGTCTGGACCGACAAGCAGGCCACGCTGCTGCGCGGCTACCTGGGCGAACGCGGCCACCAAGTCACGGTGCGCTACGCCATGCGCTACGGCAACCCATCCATTCCCGCCGTGCTCGACGAGCTCAAAGCCCAGGGCATGACCCGCGTGCTCATCCTGCCCGCCTACCCGCAATACAGCGGCACCACCACCGCCAGCGTGTTCGACGCCGTCGCCACCTGGGGGCTGAACATCCGCCACCTGCCCGAGATCCGCTTCGTCAACCGGTACCACGACGACCCGGGCTACATCGAGGCCCTGGCGAAACGGGTGCGCCAGCATTGGCAGCACCACGGACAGGCCGACAAACTGGTGATGAGTTTCCACGGCGTGCCCGAGCGCACGCTGCACCTGGGCGACCCCTACCACTGCGAATGCCACAAGACCGCGCGCCTGCTGGCGGAGAAGCTCGGACTGGCCAAAGACCGCTACCAGGTCACGTTCCAGTCGCGCTTCGGCAAGGCAAAGTGGCTGCAGCCCTACACCGAACCCACACTGATCCAGTTGGCCACAGACGGCCTGCAAAGCGTGGACCTGATCTGCCCCGGCTTCACCAGCGACTGCCTGGAAACCCTGGAAGAGATCAACATGGAAGCGCGCGAAGCCTTCCTGCATGCGGGTGGCAAAACCTTCAACTACATCGAGTGCCTGAACGACAGCCCGGATTGGATACGCGCGCTACGCGACTTGAGCGAACGCCACCTGCAGGGCTGGCCCACCCAACAGGCCGACAACCCGATGGAACTGCAAGCCAGCCGCGAGCGTGCGCTGGTCATGGGGGCGAAGGACTGAATTTCTGGCGCAGATTTGCGTTGCCGCGATTTTCTGGCACGGCCCGTGCACGGTGTGCAAGCCGCTCAGTGCACGCCGGCCAAGAACCGCTGTACCAGCTCGAACTGCTCGGGCACATTCAGCGCCGGTGCGTGCCCGCAACCGGCGATGGTGACCACCAGCGCGCGCGGTCCACGGTCGCGCATGGCTTCGGCGGTGTGTGCCAGCAACAGGTCGGACTCGGCACCCCGCAGGCACAGCACCGGGATGTCGATCTGCTCGTAAACATCCCACAGCTCGTAGTCGTTCGGGTGGTGCACGAACTGCTGCACCATGGCGGGATCGTAGTGCGGCGTCACGCGGCCGTCGGGCAGGCGGCGGGTCGAGCTTTCGGTCAGCAAGCGCCATTGCGCGTCGCTCAGGTAGCCGTAGGGTTTGTAGATGGTGCGAAAGTAGCTTTCCAATTCGCCCACGGTGGCAAAGGCGGCGGGCTGACCGGCATAGCTGCGGATGCGCTGGATCGCCGCCTCGGCCAGGCTGGGGCCAACGTCGTTGAGCACCAGACGCTGCACGCGGCCCTTGAGCGGACCGGCCGCGCAGATCATGCCAATGGCTCCGCCCATGGAGGTACCAACCCACTCGCAACGCCGAATGCCCAGCTGGTCCAGCAGCGACGTGGCCAGCCGCGCGTAGAAGCTCAGGCAATACTCCAGCTCGGGTTTCGGGCTCCATTGCGACAGGCCGCGCCCGATGGTGTCGGGGCAAATCACCCGGTAGCCCTGGGCGCTCAGGTGCTCGGCCAGCGGGTCCATGTCGCGGCCGGTGCGGGCCAGCCCGTGCCAGGCGATCACGGTGCCGCGCTGGTCCGTGCCCCATTCGGTGTAGTGGATCTCCCGGCCTTCACACACCCGGTAGTGCGACACGGGTTGGCTCATGATGAACTCCTGGCTGTGCCCGCCGTGTTGCGCAAGGCCCGCTGGCGCAGCCGCCCCACCACCCCGGTTGGAAAGTAATACACCGACAGCACGAACAGCACACCCAACCACAACAACCATCGGTTGGGCGACAGCAGAGCCGAAAGCATGGGCAGGCTGGTGGTGGCTTCGCTGCCCAGACGCAGCAGGTCTTGCAAATAGCTTTGCGCCAGCACGAACAAGACCGCACCAATCGCCGAGCCGTAAATCGTGCCCATGCCACCGATCACCACGATGAGCAGCACGTCCATCATGATCTCAAACGAGAGCGAGGTGTCGGGTCCGTTGTAGCGCAGCCAGAGCGCCAGCATGGCGCCAGCCATGCACGCGAACAAGGCCGACAAGACGCTGGAGAGCGTGCGGTACACCACCACCCGGTAGCCGATGGCCTCGGCTCGGAATTCGTTTTCGCGGATCGCTTGCAGCACCCGGCCAAACGGCGAGTTCACGATGCGCAGCAAGGCCAGCACCAGCACCACCGCCATCACGAACAGCAGGTAGTACGAGAGCAAGCGGCCATCCAGGTCCACGCCCAGAAAGGGCTCGTCACCCCACTCAAAACTGGGCCGCAGCAGCTCGGGCAGTTTGAAGGTCAGGCCGTCTTCACCACCAGTGAATTCCGACAGCTGCGAGGCCAGTGTCTGGAACGCCGCGGCGACCGCCAACGTGATCATGGCGAAAAAGATGGCGCGCACCCGCAGCGAAAACAGCCCGACCGCCAGCGACAACAACAGCGACAGCAGCAAGGCACCCGCCAGCCCGGTGGCCAGCGCCGCCCAGGTGGGCCCCATGCGCGTGGTCGCGATCGCAATGCCATAGGCACCGATGCCAAAAAACATGGTGTGGGCAAAACTCACCACGCCGGTATAGCCCAGCAGCAGATCGAAGCTCGCCACCAGCACCACAAAAATCAGCACCTTGGCGGCCACGTTGAGCGCCTTCACACCGGGAAACAAAAAGGGCGCGAAGGCCAGACCCAGCAGCACCGCCAGCAGCAACACGGTCAGGATGCGGCTGCGGGGATAGTCGTTGGAGAGCAATCGGTTCAGCATGGATAGCTCCGTTCGCCCTGAGCTTGTCGAAGGGCTGCATGGTGCGTCGAGGGCTTCGACAGGCTCAGCCCGAACGGATGGGATTTGGCGCGCATGGCGCGGTTGGTATTCATCGGTTCGCCACCGGGTACACGCCCTGGGGCCGCCACAGCAGCACGGCAACCATGAGCGCGATGTTGGAAAACAGCGCCACCTTGGGCACCAGAAAACCGGTGTAGTTGGCCATCAGCCCGACCAGCAGTGCACCGATCAAAGCGCCGCCGGTGGAGCCCAGGCCACCGATGATGATGACGATGAAGATCAGCACGTTCACCTGCGCGCCCATTTGCGGCACCACATTCTGCTGGTACAGCCCCCACATCACGCCACCCAGGCCGGCCAGCGCGCTGCCCACCACAAACACGCCCACGAACAGCTGCTTGATGCGGTAGCCCAGCGACTCCACCATCTCGCGGTCTTGCACCCCGGCGCGGATCAGCAGGCCGATCTTGGTGCGGCCGAGCACCCACACCTGCAGCCCGAACACCGCCAGCCCCACGACCACGGCCACCAGCCGGTATTTTTCGATCGCGGCCTCGCCCATCAGCAAGGAGCCGCGCATGGCTTCGGGCAGGGGCAGCGGAATCTGCGCCGGACCCCAGATCACCTTGATCAGCTCTTCGCCAATGATCATGCCGCCCATGGTGATGAGGATCTGCTTCAGGTGCTGGCCGTACACCGGGCGCACGATGAAGCGCTCGAACGCCAGACCGACCGCCCCCGCCACCAGCATGGCCACCACCATGGCCGGGATCACCGCCACCAGGTTGCGCCAGAGTTCGTCGGAGCCGGTCCAGTCGCCCATGGTGGCGAGCACGCTGGTGGCCACGAAGGCACCGAGCGCGATGAACACGCCGTGGCCGAAATTGAGCACGTCCATGAGGCCGAAGATCAGCGTCAGGCCCGAAGCGATGATGAAGATGATCATGCCCATGGCCAGCCCCGCCACCGTGAGCGTGAGCCAGGTGGAAGCCGAACCCACCAGCGGCAAGGCCAGCAGCGCCAGCACCGGCACCAGCAACAAGGGTTTGAAATCGAAATCCAGATTTTTCATATGGCCAACCCCAGCAGCTCCTGCTGCAATGCTTCGTTGTCGGCCAGCGCCTGCATGGACCCCGCGTGCACCACCACGCCGTTATCCATCACCGCCACCTGGTCGCCCAGGCGCTTGGCGAAATGCAGGTTTTGCTCGACCAGCAGAATCGTCACGCCCGCGGCCTTGAGCTGCTGAAAAGCGTCGATCATGTTGTTGATGATGGCCGGCGCCAGACCCTTGCTGGGTTCGTCCACGATCAGCAGTTCGCGCGGTTCGACAATGGCGCGCGCCACCGCCAGCATCTGCTTTTGCCCGCCCGAGAGCTTGCCCGCCGGATGGTTCCAGAATTTTTCCACCGCCGGGAACAGCTTAAAAATCCATTGCAGACGGGCCTCGTCCATCTGGCCCGCATGCCGGGCGCTGCGCGCCGCGAGCAGCATGTTTTCTTTCACGCTCAGATCGGAAAAGATGCCCATGTTCTCGGGCACGTAGGCGATGTTCAGGCCCGCGATGTCGGGCGTGTTGAACGCGGTGATGTCCTGGCCATTGAAGTGGATGCGCCCTTGCGAGGCGCGCCACAAACCCATGACGGTGCGCAAGGTGGTGGTCTTGCCCGCGCCGTTGCGACCCAGCAGCATGGTGAGCTGCCCGCGTGGCACCACCAGGTCCACACCGTGCAAGATGTGGTACGCGGCAATGTGGGTGTGCACGCCCTCAAGGACAAGCAGCTCCCCCGCGCCGTCTTTGGCGGCACCCCCCTTGGGGGGCGCCATCTGCGGCCCGGCCTGAGCTTGTCGAAGGGCGGTTCCGCGCTGGCCTGGGTCGTTCATGCCAGTTCCTCTTCTTTCGGATCGATGCCGAGATAGGCCTGCTGCACCACGGGCGATGCGATCACGGTGGCGGGGTCGCCATCGGCCACCAGTTCGCCGTTGTTCAGCACGATGATGCGATCGGCCAGTTCGCGCACCACGTCCATCTTGTGTTCGACCAGCAGGATCGTCTTGCTGGCGTCTTCCTTCAGGCGCCGGATCAGGTTCAGGATCACCGGCGCCTCGTCGTGGCTCATGCCGGCGGTGGGCTCGTCGAACATATAGACCTGCGGATCGAGCGCCATCAGCAAGGCCACTTCGAGCTTGCGCTGATCGCCGTGCGGCAGGCTGGAGACCGGCATGTCGTGCCGCTCGCCCATGGACACGGATTCCAGAATGGCGTGCGCGTGGCGGGTGAGCTGCGCGTGGTCGCTCCAGATGCTCCACAGGTTCAGGCCGTGCCGGTGCTCGCCCTTGCGCGTGGCCTGCACCGCCAGCCGCACGTTTTCCAGCACGCTCAGGTTGGGAAACAGGTTGGTCAGCTGAAAAGCCCGCCCCAGCCCGGCGCGGGTGCGCGCCGATGCCGACAGCCCGGAAAGCTCACGCCCGTTGAGCCGCACCGTGCCAGCGCTGGCTTTGAGCTGCCCCGAGATGAGATTGAAATACGTGGTCTTGCCGGCCCCGTTGGGGCCCACGATGGCGGTGAGCGTGCCCGGCGCAAAAGCGCAAGAGACGGCGTTGACCGCCACATGGCCACCGAAGCGGACCGTGAGATCTTGGGTTTCAAGCATGGCTGGGGCGGGTATGGAGCCCGCATGGCCGTTCGGACCGAGCTTGTCGAAGCCCCCGCCACACACGGGGATGCCCTTCGACAGGCTCAGGGCAAACGGAGGTTGCTCAAGGTCGATCCCCAGCGCCAGCGGCGCTGGGGATCCCGCGCATTCAGCGGTTGTTGCGGATCGGCACGTCCATCTCTTCGGGCTTGATCTCGCGCACCAGCTCGGGCACACCCCAGGCAAATGCCGGATCGGCCTTGATCTTGAAGTGGTACATGCTTTGCATGGCCTGGTGGTCTTGCTGGCGGAACGTCATCTTGCCCTTGGGCGTGTCAAAGCTCATGCCTTCCATGGTCTTGATCAGCTTGTTGGTGCCGGTGTCGCCATTGGTCTTCTTGAGTGCGGTCACGACCGCCATCGCAGCCGAAAAACCACCGGCGGTGAAGAAGTCGGGCGGCGACTTGTATTGCTTGTAGTGCTGGGCCACCATGGCCTCGTTCACCGGGTTCTTCGGGATGCCGAAGTAGTAGTAGGCCGCGCCTTCCATGCCAGGGAAGCTCTTGTAGGCCGCCATGGCCGGCAGGATGTTGCCGCCGGTGGCGATCTCGATGCCGTAGCGCTTCAAGTCCATGTCGGCGATCTTGAACGGGTTGCCGGCGCCGGCCCAGATGATGAAGATCACCTT
>NZ_JBFJMY010000179.1:0-7948 GCF_041633695.1 Hydrogenophaga sp. | reverse complement strand
TGGCGGTGTTCTTGTGCCTGGCCGCCTTGTACGAGAGCTGGACCATTCCGCTCTCGGTGGTCTTGGTGGTGCCGCTGGGCGTGCTCGGCGTTTTGCTGGCCACGCTGTTGCGCGGCTATTCGAACGACGTGTATTTCCAGGTCGGACTGATCACCATCATCGGGCTCACCGCGAAGAACGCGATCCTGATCATCGAGTTTGCCAAGGACATGCAAGCCCAGGGCAAGACCGTGATCGAGTCCGCGCTGGCCGCCGCGCACATGCGGTTCCGCCCCATCATCATGACCTCGCTGGCGTTCACGCTGGGCGTGTTGCCGCTGGCGCTGGCCAGTGGAGCGGGCTCGGCCAGCCAGCGCGCCATTGGCACCGGCGTGATCGGCGGCATGCTCACCGGCACCGTGTTGGCGGTGGTGTTTGTGCCGATCTTCTTCGTGGTCGTGCGCACGCTGTTCAAAGGCAGTGAACGGCAGCACCGCATGGACGCCAAGGCCGCGGCCGAGCACCTGGGAACTCAGAACCATGAATGACAACAACATGACCTCCTTTCCGTTCCGGCGGGCGAACATGCCCGGCCATGGGCGCCTGGCTTCGGCCCTGCTGCTGACGACGGTGTTGTCGGCCTGTTCCATGATGCCGACCTACGAACGCCCGGCGTCGCCGGTGCCTGCGGCCTGGCCGGTGGCCGAAGCCGCTGCGCCTTCGGGGCCGGCGGCCGTGCCGGTCTGGTCCAGTTTTGTGGCCGAGCCCAAGCTGCGCGAAGTGATCGCGCTGGCGCTGGCGCAAAACCGCGACCTGCGCGTGGCCACGCTCAACATCGAGCAGGTACGCGCGCAGTACCAGATCCGCCGTGCCGACCAGTTCCCGACCGTGAACCTCGCCGCCAGCGGCAACCGCCAACCCGCCAGCGGTGGCGGCATCAACAGCACCTACAGCGTGGGGTTTGCGCTCAGCAGCTGGGAGATCGACTTTTTTGGCCGCATCGCCAGCCTGAAGGAAGCGGCCTTGGCCCAGTTCCTGGCCAGCGAAGAGGCGCAGCGCGCGGCCCAGACCAGTCTCGTGGCTTCGGTGGCCAGCACCTGGTTGAGCGTGCAGGCCAGCAGCGAATTGCTGGACGTGACCCAGCGCAGCCAGCGCACGCGCGAAGAGTCTCTGCGCCTGATCCGGCTGCGCTTCGACAACGGAGCGGCCTCGGCCCTGGATCTGCGCCAGGGCGAATCCTTGGCTGCGTCGGCGCGGGCCTCGTTGGCCCAGATCCAGCGCCAGCGGGCGCAGGACATCAACGCCTTGAACCTGCTGGTGGGCGGTGCGGTGCCCGTGGCTTTGTTGCCCACGGCATCCGATGCGGCGGTGCTCAACCCGGTGCCTGCGGGTTTGCCGTCTGAGTTGCTCAACCGCCGTGCCGACATCCGGCAGGCGGAGCAGCAATTGGTGGCCGCCAACGCCAACATAGGCGCGGCACGCGCCGCGTTCTTTCCGCGCATCTCGCTGACCGCGAGTCTGGGCACGGCCAGCAGCGATTTGTCGGGGCTGTTTGGTAGCGGGTCCTGGGGGTTCACCCTGGCGCCGCAGGCCTTGTTGCCGATCTTCGACGCCGGGCGCAACCAGGCCAATTTGCAAGTGGCGACGGTCTCGCGCGACATCGCGGTGGCGCAGTATGAAAAAGCGATCCAGACCGCGTTCCGCGAAGTTGCCGACGCGCTGGCCGCCAACGCCACGCTGGGCGAACAGCTGAGCGCACAACAGGCCCTGGCGCAGGCCGAGACCGAGCGCTTGCGGCTGGCCGATCTGCGTTACCGCAACGGTGTGGCCAATTACCTCGACGTGCTGGACGCGCAGCGCTCGCTGTTCGCAGCCCAGCAAAGCCTGACCCAGACGCGCTTGATCGAGAAGCAGAACCAGGTGGCCTTGTACAAGGCCCTGGGCGGTGGCTGGTCGCAGTGAGGGGTTCTGCGTTCGGGCGGGGCTTCGACCAGCTCAGCCCGAACGGGGATGCCCTCAGCGCGAACGGATGTCGGTTCCGCGCGAAAGGCGCGGTGGTTCGGTTAGGACCCGAAGCCAACCGCACCCGTTCGCCCTGAGCCCGTCGAACGGCTGACGACCTACGCCTTCAGGTTGTAAAAACGCAGGATGCGGTTCCAGGCGTCCTGCGGGTCGTCCACGTATTCGAACAGCGCCAGGTCTTCGGCCGACACCGTGCCTTCTTCCACCAGCAGGTCGAGGTTGATCAGGCGCTTCCAGTAGTCGCTGCCGAACAGCAGAATCGGCACCGGCTTGGCCTTCTTGCATTGCACCAGGGTGATGACCTCGAACAGTTCGTCCAGCGTGCCAAAGCCACCGGGAAATGCGAGCAAAGCCTTGGCGCGCATCATGAAATGCATCTTGCGCAAGGCAAAGTAGTGGAACTTGAAACTCAGCTCGGGTGAGATGTAGGGGTTGGCCGACTGTTCGTGCGGCAGGGCGATGTTCAGACCCACGTTGAGAGCGCCTTCATCGTGCGCGCCCCGGTTGGCCGCTTCCATGATGCCCGGCCCACCGCCGGTGCAGATGTAGAGCTGGTCCTGCTTGGGGCAGCGGGCACTGTACTGCGCCACCAGGCGGCCAAAGGCCCTGGCTTGTTCGTAATAGTGGGCGTTTTTGAGCAAGGCCTGGGCTTTGCCAATGGCGCGCTGCTCGCCTCCGGCCAGGGCTTCTTTCAGGCGGGCCTGGGCTTCTTCGGTATCGCAGAAACGGGCGCTGCCAAACACCACCACGGTGTTTTCGATTCCCATGTCTTGCTGGGCGACATCGGGTTTGAGCATTTCCAGTTGAATACGCATACCCCGGGTTTCGCGCCGCAGCATGAATTCCGGATCGGCAAAGGCCAACCGGTAGGCGTCTGCATGCAGCGGCTGGCCGTTGTTGGCATGCGCCTGCAGTTCGGCCCAGGCGTCGGCCAGGCGGTGTTCGCTGATGTGTTCGCTCAGGTGTTCGGTGGTTTGCATGCGTTTCTCCGCGAATGGATAGGGGCGGGCAGGTGGCTCACAGGCCCAGTGCCAACGCCAGGGGAATGAAAATCAGCGCCAGGGCGTTGCCCAGCATGACCATGGCGGCCACTTTTTCGGGTTCTTGGTGGTAGCGGTCTGCCAGCATGAATTGAACCACCGCCGGCGGCAAGGCCGCAAACAGCAGCAACTGGCCCCGGTCCACGCCTTCAAGCCCGAGGGCCCAGGCCAGCGGAATACCGATGGCCAGGCCGATCAGCGGCCGGGCCACGGCGCCGACCAGGCCGAGCGCGAAACCCGAACGGGTGAGGGCGGTCAGGCGCACGCCGAGGGCGAACAACAGCATGGGCAGCATGGCGTTGCCCAACAGCGCAAGGCCCGACAGTATGGCGTCGGGTGGTCGCACGCCGGTCAGCGCACTGGCGAAACCCAGGACGGTGCCGATCATCAGCGGGCTGACGAGCAGATCGCGGGTTCGCGCGCGCACGCTGGTGATGCGCGCACCGATTGAAAAGTGCAACAGGTTGCTGACCGCAAACAAGGCCACCGCCGCACCAAAGTGTTCCGGGCCGAAAGCCAGCAAGGCCAGCGGCAAGCCCATGTTGCCGCAGTTGTTGAACATCACCACCGGCACCAGCGTGCGTGTCTGGGCGCCAATGGCCCGGGCCAGCGGCCAGGCCAGCAGGCCGGCGCCAAAAATCAACACCGTGGCACCCAGCAGCAGGCGGCTGTATTCGACCAGGTGGAAGTCGCGCGCGGCCAGCGCCGAATACACGAGCAAGGGTGCGAGCACGTCCAGCGCGATGCGGTTGAAGGTGCTCAGGTCGGGCGCCTGGCGGCGCGCATAGCCATAACCGATGGCCACGATCAGGAACACCGGGATGATGACGTCGGCGATGCGGGAAATCAGATCCATGGCGGCAGTCTGTGGGAATGTGGGAGGCTTGAATCCAAGTGAAAAGGCTCCCTTGGGAGCCTTTTCAAAGAATCATCTGAGCGCGCCTGGGCTCAAACACGCTTGCGGTATTCGCCGGTGCGGGTGTCGATTTCGATCTTGTCGTCTTGTGCGACGAACAAGGGCACCGACACTTCGAAGCCGGTGGCGATCTTGGCGGGCTTGAGCACTTTGCCCGAGGTGTCGCCTTTGACGGCGGGCTCGGTCCAGGTGATCACGCGCTCGACGCTGGTGGGCAGCTCGACCGAGATGGCCTTGCCGTCGTAGAACACCACTTCGACGGTCATGCCGTCTTCGAGGTAGTTCAGGGCGTCGCCCATGTTTTCGGCTTCCACTTCGTACTGGTTGAACTCGGTGTCCATGCAGACGTACATCGGATCGGCAAAGTAGGAGTAGGTGCACTCCTTCTTGTCCAGAATGATCTGGTCGATCTTGTCGTCGGCCTTGCAAACGACTTCGGTGGCCATGTTGTTCAACAAGGCCTTGAGCTTCAGACGCACCGTGGCGGCACCACGGCCACCGCGGCTGTATTCGGTTTTCAGGACGATCATCGGATCCTTGCCGTGCATGATCACATTGCCGGCGCGGAGTTCTTGAGCGATTTTCATAAAAGTTCCAACGTTGGGGCCGCGCATTCCTGGCGGACCTATGGGCCCCGGAACTGGTCTGGTGGTTGCGATCTGTGCGGCGAAGCAGATGGCGGGCAGGAAATCCCAGGGTCCGTAGCTCGCCCCGGCTGGGTGATTTCTTGCAAAGCCTTGTATTTTATCGCTTTTTTGCCACGAACCCGAGCAGTTGGCTGCTCAGATCGTCCAGGTCCAGCAGGCGCTGGCGGGCCGCCTGCACACAACCGCCCCAGCTGCGCACCTCGTCCCAGCCTGGCCAAGGCTCGTTGCGCGCGTCCAGACCGTTCCAGGTGCGGTGGAATCGGCGCAGGGATTCGGGCGCCTGCAGCCAGTCCAGAAAGGCCTCCAGCTTGGCATGGTGGGCGTTGTCGTCCTGCGGGTAGATGTGCCAGACCAGCGCTTTTCCAGCCCACAAGGCGCGCACCAGCGAATCCTCTCCGCGCACGAAGTTGAGGTCGCAAGACCAGAGCAGGTGGTCGTAATCCACTTGGCTCAACTGCGGCAAGGTGTGCAAGTGGCAGTTGGCAAACGGGGGGAGGCTTTGCTGCACAGCCGCGACCGCGCGTGCCGCCCGCCCCGGTGTGACCAACCAGTCGCTCGCGGTGCGGTCCTGGTCCGCCTGCCGCAACACGTCGGGCAGGGCTTTGGGCTCGTAACAAAACAGGCTCACCCGAGCAGCCTGTTCCAAAGGCTCCAAAGCTGTCGTGTGGAGCGAAGGCAGGTGCCGCGCCAGCCAGGCGTTGGAATCGAAGACCGCCTGGCGCTGGAACAGGTCCGGCTCCCGCAGCAGGCCACCGGTTGCGGGCGTGAAGCCGGGGTAAAAAAACCATTTGGTCCAGCCGCGCGCGGCACCCGATAAAACGGGGGAGGGCAGGCCGTGTGAACGCTCCACGTAGGGCTCTGCGCTCAGGTATTCGAGGTTGATCCACACCGGTGGTTGGGCGCCGGGCGGGATGCGCGCCGCCATGGTCTGGACGAACTCGGGTGCCGGATCGGTACCAAAGGCTTCGATCCACATGTCCGCCAGGGCCAGCGCTTCCAGGTCGGCGTGGTGAAAGGGCGTGGGCCAGTGCAGCACCTGCACGCCGGGCACACGCCCTTCGAGTGCACCCGGTGCCATCCAGGCCAATGCGCTCGGGTCGTCCACCCACAGGCGCAGGCGTTGGCCGCGCGCCGCCAAATTGCGGCAGAGCCGCCAGCACACGCCGATGTCGCCGAAGTTGTCGACGACGCGGCAAAACACATCCCACAGCAAAGCAGGTGTGTCGGGCGGGGTGGGCGGCGTGGCTTGCATGCCCCCGATCTTGCCGCAGTTTTCGCACTGATCGCTGGCCCTTGCGCGCCCAGCGGACCCAGTGCCGATGGCGCGACAATAGCGGGCCATGCCCCGCACACCCGACAACGCCCCCGCCGACACCGGCGAACCCGCGACCCCGCCGCTGCACAGCGAACAGCTGTTGAGCGAAGTGGCGGCCTTGCCCAGCCTGCCCGGCGTCTACCGCTATTTCGACGCGCAGGATGCGCTACTGTATGTGGGCAAGGCGCGCAACCTGAAGAAGCGGGTGGCGAGCTATTTCCAGCGCAACCACGACGGCACGCGCATTGGCCACATGGTGAGCAAGATCGTGCGCATGGAGACCACGGTGGTGCGCTCCGAAGCCGAGGCGCTGCTGCTCGAAAACAACCTCATCAAGACGTTGAACCCGCAGTTCAACATCTTGTTCCGCGACGACAAGAGCTACCCCTACGTCAAGATCACCGGCTTGCGCGAGGCGCCGCGCCCAAACGCCAAACCGGGCAAGCCCACGCCTTCGCAGGCGTTCCCGCGCATGGCCTACTACCGTGGCGCGGTGGACAAGCGCCACAGCTACTACGGCCCTTACCCCAGCGCCTGGGCTGTCAAGGAATCGATCATCCTGCTGCAAAAGGTGTTTCGTTTGCGCACCTGCGAAGACACGGTGTTTGCCAACCGCACCCGGCCCTGCCTGCTCTACCAGATCAAGCGCTGCAGCGGGCCTTGCGTCGACCACATCGATACCGAAGCCTATGGCCGCGACGTGGCCGACGCCGAGCGCTTTCTGCGCGGCGAAACGCAGGCCGTGCTGGACGAACTGGAGCGGCGCATGATGGCCTACGCCGAGCGGCTTGAGTTCGAGCAGGCCGCCGAGATCCGCAACCAGATGAGCGCCTTGTCCAGGGTGCTGCACCAGCAGGCGGTGGACAACCTCAGCGACAAAGACGTGGACGTGCTGGCTGTGCGGGTGCAAGGCGGGCGCGCCTGCGTGAACCTGGCCATGGTGCGCGGCGGGCGCCACCTGGGCGACCGGCCTTATTTTCCGACCCACGTGGAAGACGCGGCGCAGATCAGCAGCTTGATGCCCGAAGACGGCGCGGCTAGCGCGAAACACACCGACCCGCTGGACCGTGTGGCGGTGCAGGTGCTGGAAGCCTTCATCGCCCAGCACTACCTGGGCGCGGCCATGCCGCACACCCTGGTCAGCAGCCACCCGGTCAGCCCGGCCCTGCTGGACGCCTTGAGCAGCCAGAGCGGCGCCCACGTCAACGCGGTGCACAACCCGCGCGAACACCGGCGCATCTGGCTGGAGATGGCGCAAAAGAACGCCGATATCGCGCTGGCGCGCTTGTTGTCGGAAGAGGGTTCGCAGCAAGCCCGCACGCGTGCCCTGGTGGACGCGCTGAACCTGCCCGACGACCAGCTGGATGCCTTGCGCATCGAATGCTTCGACATCTCGCACACGGCAGGCGAATCCACCCAGGCCTCGTGCGTGGTGTTCGAAGCGCACAAGATGCAGAACAGCCAGTACCGGCGCTACAACATCGAGGGCATCACGCCCGGCGACGATTACGCGGCCATGCGCCAGGTGCTGTTGCGCCGCTACGGCAAGGTGGCCGAGGCCATGCGCGCCAACGAAGCACTGGAGCCGCTCCCTGAGGTTGCTGCTGTTGCACCGGCCGCTGCCGAGTCGTCACCAGCGGACGAGCCGAGCCTGGATCCGGCGACCAAGCCCGAGCCCACAGCGGACGATGCCAAGACCACGGCCGGCAACGCCACCGAACCCCCGATGGGGCCACGCATGCCCGATCTGGTGTTGATCGACGGAGGCAAAGGACAGGTCGCCATGGCGCGCGAAGTGTTCCTGCAACTCGGCCTGGACCTCTCGCTCATCGTGGGCGTGGAAAAAGGCGAAGGACGCAAAGTGGGCCTGGAAGAACTGGTGTTCGCCGACGGTCGCGAAAAAATCTACCTCGGCTTCGACTCCGCCGCGCTGATGCTGGTGGCTCAGATCCGCGACGAAGCCCACCGTTTCGCCATCACCGGCATGCGCGCCCAGCGCGCCAAGGTGCGCACCGGCGGCAGCAAGCTG